>CALSAT010000278.1:0-5578 GCA_943372905.1 Bacteroides fragilis
CCGGAAGATTTCAAGCGGGGTGATGATATAGACAAAGGCATCGTAAAATGGCTGGTGGAGTTTTTAGACGACGCGAATGAAATAACCGGGGTTGCCACTATACTTACTATGGTAGCAAGAAAGGGCTAACTGAACAACGGCACCTTTTCAGCGTTGACAGTATAGTTGAAAAGTAATCCGGCTTTGCAGAAATGAATACAGGATTATTATTTCTTTTTCCTGGCGGGAAATTTTACAATGTGTATTCCTGCATTGACAAAGATGGCCGCTTTAGGATCATTTTCCACAACGATATTTTTCCCGGCGTAATCACTGCTTATATCAAACCGGCCATTGAAACGTATGCCGGTATTAAATGTAAATGCCCAGCTCTTTCCGATCTGTTTTTCTAACCCGATCTTTGGCCTGATCTCCCCTCTTTGTAGGAACGTGTTATCATAAATGGAATTTGATTGACGTACGGCAAACTGGGTGCCATCAAACTCGTAACCGAACAGCCACATTGTTTTTGGCGACTTGCTGTACCTGAAATTGGCACGGGCGGGCAATAAGGCATCTACTCCCCATTTTTTATTGAACGAACTGTTGTAAAGTAAAGCAGGTACATGAATCACTTTACCAAGGCGGTAGCCCCTGAAAATTCCAATACCCCACATCCTTTTAAAGGATTTTTTCCATCCGTAGATGATTGCTCCTCCAGCCAATATATTATCTCCCGAAAAACGCCGAAAAGAATGCTGATTGCCATTGGCTTCCAGGGACACATTCACCAGAAGATAATTTTTATTATTCAGGGGCTTAAAAATATTTGTACTGGCAGTTATTGAATGAAAACGGCTTTGGGACAAGAGTTTGGAAAAGGAATTATTATCCGGGCTGGTAACATTAAAAGAACTGAACCAATAACCGGCGGAAAAACTCATATAAAGGGTAGGCTTTACCACGATGTTTTTTGCATATCCGACTCTTATCGTGTGGGCCAGGTTGATATTCGTGGTGTATTCAACAGGGAGCTGACTATTGGGAAAACGGGTGGACGCTGCATAACGGGGCTGCATTTCATAACTGAGGGACAGGCGTTTTAACACAGGCTGGCCGCTTACTATAGGGTTGCAATATGTTTTTTTACTGGCGGGCACAACAGGCTGGGTATAAGCAAATTTAATAGCCAATAGGAGGAGAGTTGTGCCAGAAATTTTTAGCAGGTTTGTACGCATATTTTTTTAGAACAATTTTTTTGCTGTTTGGTTTTCATAAATATAAGCTAGGAATAGATTTTTTTAATTTTCGATATGAATAAGGGTGCAGAAAAGGATAAATAATATCATCCCTGTCGCATGGTATTGTAACCTAGGCTGATCTGTAAACAGCAGTAATATTGAGGAACCGCAGGCAGCAGGGTGGTTGACAATAGTATTAAAATCACCATGAACCGGATTCATAAGGAACCGGATTCATGAATGCGAATGGCTGTATAAACAATATACAATCTGTAAAAGAGGAGGTTCTATTTTTTAACATTAAGTTTATCCAATCGGAAGCTGAGCCCGATACCTGTATTCCAGTCGTTCTGGTTATAGTTGAATTTCTTCTTAATATCTGAGGAATACAGGAATTGTACATTAAAGCCGAGCCAGGGTATCTGGTTGAGATATACATCCGTTTTCATAAAAAAATCAAGTGTGTTCGTCTGCAGGCTGGTACCGTTATTGATAGAACGGGTTGTTCTTTCGTTGCTGGTATAATTTGTACTAATGCTGCTGAACTTGATAGCGGAGAATTTGGTACCTGCGGCCATACATAAATTTCTGGATGCATAATAAAAAGAGGGTTGGAGGTACAATTTAAATACATTGTGATTGTAAAATCGGCCGTCAGGTGCCAGAATTGAACTCACTTCCGAAGCATTAAATTTTCCAAACCCGGTGCCAGCTGCCAGCTCAAAAAAAAGAGAATTAGCCTTATTCAGATCGTCAAAGAAAGTGAAGCCGGTTTCAGTAATATTTCTTTTATAGTTATAGACAATATTTTTTTGCCCGTTGGTTTCTGAGCCGCCCTTTTCAGAAGAGTGCATAAACGAAGCATGAAAAGCAAACTTGCTGTGAAATGAATAGGATCCCTGGCCCTGGATGCCGTTTACACTCTCGTAAGGATTTGTGCCATCAATGGTATTGCCACTGTTGGAGGTACTGCTGCCAGTGCTATATAAGACTTTGCCATGCAACTGATCTTTGCCGGTATGCTGGCCCGTATTGGCGAGAGTGGGGGTATGTTGTATAAATTCTGCAATTTCGCAGGAAGAAAAGGTACAAACGACTACTACTGAAAAGAGAATAAATCGCATAGAAGGTGGGTTGGTTAATAAAAGTTTCAATCCTGGTATGCCTAACTTACCACTATTTTTAATAACTTTTATTGAATTTTCACAAGAAAGCAGGACTTTGCAAGTCCTTTAACGCATATTATTATTCTATATGGAATCTTTTGTACACGCTGAATTTCACAACGGGATCACTACAATTGAATTTTTTCATCCACAGGGGAATTCCCTTCCCGGAAAAATACTGGAAAAGCTGGCGCAGGCGATACATGGGGCCGGTAATGATGAACATAGCAAAGTAATCATCCTGCGCAGCGCAGGCGAAAAATCTTTTTGTGCCGGTGCCAGTTTTGATGAGCTGGTGGCCATTGAAACAAAAGAACAAGGGCTGGAGTTTTTTAGCGGATTTGCCAAAGTAATTAACGCTATTCGTATCTGCCCAAAGTTTGTGATTGGCCGTATTCATGGTAAATGTGTAGGCGGCGGAGTAGGATTGGCTGCTGCCGTGGACTATGCAATTGCCACCGAAGCAGCGGAAGTAAAGCTGAGTGAGCTGGCTGTAGGCATTGGACCATTTGTGGTGGGCCCTGCAGTGGAAAGAAAGATGGGCACTTCCGCTTTTTCCCAATTAGCTATAGATGCAAGTATGTGGCGAAGTGCCGAGTGGGCCCGCCGAAAAGGATTGTTTTCAGAACTGCATCCAACCACCGAGCAAATGGATGAAGCCATTCGACGTCTTTCCAACCAGCTGCTGCATTCAAGCCCGGAAGCGATGGAGGAAATGAAGAAGGTTTTCTGGAAAGGAACGGAGCATTGGGATACATTGTTATTGGAAAGAGCAGCTATCAGCGGAAGGCTTGTGTTAAGTGAATTTACCAGGAATGCTATACAGAAATTTAAAACCAAATAGTTTTAGCTACTGCAATCCTGTTACCATTGCCTGTGTGAACTTGTTTTGCTATTCTTTCCTATTGATAAAATGGAAGGATGATTTTCTTTAATATCCTTCCAATTCTACTGAATACAATGCAAACTTTTAACAAGGGCAACTTCATTCTTCTCTGTAATAAGCTGTGCAGGAAAGATAGGCAGTTACAGGGCATTATAAAAAAATATGGCTACCCGCCCATGTGGACAAGGCCCAACCGGTTTCAAACGCTTGTACTTACTATTCTGGAGCAGCAGGTATCGCTGGCCGCAGCTTATGCAGCATTTAAAAAGCTGAAGGAGAAGATCGGCTATGTTACTCCTGAAAAGTTGCTACACCTTACAGATGAAGAAATGCGGGCCTGCTATTTTACCCGGCAAAAAATGGGCTATGCAAGAGGCCTGGCAGAAGCTGTACAATCGAAGAAGATACAATTAAAGAAACTGGCCTTGTTACCAGATGAAGAAGTGCGGAACCATTTGATACAGCTAAAAGGCATCGGACATTGGACGATTGATGTTTACCTGATGCATGCTTTGCAAAGAACCGACCTGTTTCCGCTGGGCGATATTGCGTTGGTAAATAGCTTAAAGGAAGAAAAGCAATTGCCTAAAGACATCGGCAAAGAAGAAATGATAAAAATCGCCGAACCCTGGCGGCCGTACCGTACTATTGCCAGTATGATCTTGTGGCATGCGTATATAAAAAGGAAGGGGATCAAATTACAGGGCTAAGATGGCAAAAGAGAATTAGCTAAAGTGCTGCTTTAGCAATTGATAGTAATCATCATCAAAACAAGCAAAGATCACCTTATTAACAGACTCTTCTTTTAGTAAGAAAGCTGTAACTGTTCTTGCTGCTATTTCGGCAGCCTTGTCTTTTGGGAATTTATAAATGCCTGTACTTATACCGGGAAAAGCAATAGTTTGGCACTTGTTTTCTATTGCAAGCTTTAATGAGTTATAATAACAATCAGCGAGTATTGTTTTTTCATTTTTATTACCTCCATTCCAAACCGGCCCAACGGTATGTATAACATATTTTGCCTGAAGGTTACCTGCGCTAGTAATCACTGCTTCACCTGGTTTGCAACCTCCTTGTCTTGAAATGATCTTTCTGCAATCATCCAGTATTGCCGGGCCCCCGGCACGGTGAATAGCGCCATCCACACCACCGCCACCGAGTAAAGAAGAGTTGGCGGCGTTCACAATGGCGTCAGCAGTAAGTTTTGTTATATCTACTTTTATAACCTCTATTCTTTGAAAAACAACACTCATACTACACCTCGTTAAAGAATTCAATGTTCCGGCTTGGTCAAAATATTCTGGTGCTATATGTTAAGCCCCCCGCATACACTCAGTGTCTGCCCGGTGATATAAGATGACATATCAGAAGCTAAAAATAAAACGGCATTGGCAATATCTTCTGCGCTGGCAAACTTTCCCAGAGGGATACCAGCTTTGTACTTGTCGGCCGCTTCGCCTTCTTTTAAATAGCTTGTCATATCAGTTTCTACAAAACCCGGAGCGATAGCATTACAACGGATATTGCGGCTTCCCAGTTCTTTGGCTACTGACTTGGTAAACCCAATTATACCGGCCTTGCTGGCAGCATAGCTGCTTTGCCCTGCATTGCCGATCTCTCCAATGATGGAACTCATATTGATGATGGAGCCACTTTTGGCTTTCATCATGGGGCGGATGACCTGCTTGGTCATATAGAATACGCTATTCAGGTTTATCTGTATCACATCGTTCCACTGCTCCGGCGTCATTCGGAGCAGGAGATTATCTTTGGAGATGCCCGCATTGTTCACACAAATGTCTACCGTGCCAAATTCCTTTAATACATCAGTTACAAAGGCTTCGCATTGGGCGAAATCACCCGCATTGCTTTTATAGGCTTTGGCTTTTACTCCAAGTGCAGTCAGTTTCGTTTCCAGGGCTGCCGCTTTTTCAGCACTGCTGTCGCTTACATAAGTAAAGGCCACATTAGCACCCTGTTCTGCAAACTTTATAGCAATCCCTTCTCCGATGCCACGGGCAGCACCGGTAACGATAGCCACTTTTCCTTCGAGTAGTTTCATGTATAGAATTTTAATAAAGCAAAAGAAAGGAAATTATTACTAATAGCCATGCTGATTTTCTAAAGAAGATACCGCCATTTCATTTCTCCTTTCGCACATAATAGATCACTCCGTTCTTGTCATCGCTAATGAAGAAGGATCTGTCATCCCACTGCATTACATCACAGGGGCGGCCAAAACGTTTGTCTTCTGTTGTTCCCTGTAAGAAACCGGTAACGATTTCCCTGTAGGTCCCGTTGGGCAG
>CALSAT010000279.1:0-5565 GCA_943372905.1 Bacteroides fragilis
TGACGGCCACCTCTGCTATGGGCAACTCTGAATTGAAGAAAACAGATGCAAAGGATGTGTATGAAATAGTGGCTTATGGCGGCACTGCTACTTTTAAAAGAAATGGTGATAATAAAATAATAACCCTGCTGATACAGGTGCAGGATGTAACCATGGAAGGAACAAAATCAGAAAGCATTTATATTTCCCGGTTTTACAACTATCCGCTTCATAGTAAGTAACGGATGGTGATGCCAGGCATCCTGTAAAGCGAAAGGGCCGGCAATATTGCCGGCCCTTTCGCTTATTATCTTTTTGATCACCCTTTTGTTTTTTTAACCGGTGTTGATTTTGTATTCTTTTTAGGAGGAGCTGGTTTTTCCACTTCCTCGTCATTCACGATAACCGGAGGGGTGTATTTTTTCTTATCCACTTTTGGTGGGGGAGGCGGAGGTGGTACCGGTACATCTTCTTGTGAGGTAACTTCTTCTATCTTCATCTCTTCTTCGGGGGCCATACCATCTGTTTCTTCATAGCTTTTCCTTTTTTGCTCACTTTGCTCTATCAGCATATTTACCAGATCAAAGAGTTGTTTCATTGCATTTTCATTGGGATTGCCGAAACGAACCTCCATCTTGCTGTTCAGACTGCCGTTTTCATAATTGCCGCCGGTCATTATCATCTGGTCAAAAATACCCATCATCATCCTTTCATTCAGGCCTAATACACCCGGCTCATCCCCATTCTTTCCGTTCAGTACCATGTTCAGCACTTCTTTCATGTTCAGGTTCATGACCATCGGGTATTGGGTAAGTTCCTGCAGCCAGGCAGGTGCTGCAGTGGTGCCCGGGTTATTCAGAAATGCAGTGGACACTTCTTCTGACATGGAGAACACTAAAAGGCTGTCGTTGTATTTGACAGATGGGTTAAATCCTTTCATCATCCGTTCGCCTGTTTCGGTGCCTTTTAATGAGTCAATTATTGTGGACATGGCCTTTCGTAATTCTTCAAACCTTGTCTTGTTGGCGATCGGCATTGCAACGATCACCTGCAAGCCCGCAAATCTTTTTGGGCGGGCATCTTCTTCCTCATCCATAACAGCCGCTGGCTTTACGGGCACATTCATCAATGCCAGGATGGCTTCATTCCTGAAAGTGGAACTCAGTAAACTGAAGTCAAACGGAACAATTTGTTTCAGGCTATCGAGTATTTCATTCATCCCCATTTTTTGCATCATCTCCTTTGCCATCTCCGGATTCATGGAGGTAACCATTAACCCAAGCAGTTTTCCATCTGCCGGTAAGCGTTTTACCAGGTCTGTATTGATGGAATTGGCAGGGTATTTTTTATGGATGGCAGCCAGGTCATCTATAATGAAATTGCGGGTAGTACCGGATATTTTACCATTTTCAAAATTGATGACCGTTGTTTTATTGGTTTCCGCCATTGATTGAAGCTTGGCCAGTAAACCTGAGAGAGGTGCAGGCAAGTTTTTTAAAGGGCTCCCAAACCCACTTCCGTTACCCCATATTTTTACATCCCCCGTTTCTGCCATTACCTGGCTGAAATAACTGTTTGTAAAAGCAGAGCCTCCGCTTTTAGGGGTCAGCATTTCAAAACACAGTTCCCGCTGTTGTCTTTTTAGTTTGTCTGAATACTCTTTAAACTTTTCTTCAAAGTCCCTGGTGTCAGAAGTATCGGAAAGAAGCCCGGATATTTCATTTCTCATTCCGTTTTTATTGCCTGAACAGATCACAAAAACCTCGTCGTTCCAGGCAATGGCAGGCCCGTAATTTTCAGGCAGCAGCATTCTGTTATTTCCATATACCTGGAAAGAGTCGTTGCCTCCTTTAGACATTTTTTTGATAAGCAATGAAAACAGGGCTTCATTCTTCAGGGAGCCCAAAAGACTAACGCCGGCGGGTTGGCGGGAAGAGGTGTCAGTAATAATGGTCAGCAGCAGGTCGTTGGAAAAGTCAATACCTGAGATGGATGGATCTGACATAAAGGCTTTGATCTCGCCGTCATCTTTTTTCATCATTTCCCGGTACAAGGCACTTTGCCGGAATGTTTCGCCAGGTACTTTATTGGCGAGTTTCACCGGGTTAAAGCTAATTACAGTAGAAGCACCGGCAGGTATGTATTTTAACAAAGGGCTGCTCTGTGAAAAGACTGTCGCCAATGGCAGCAGTGTAAGGATAAAAGCAAAGATTTTTGTTTTCATAAATTTAAAATGTGTGATTTGTCAATGTGTTGCCTGGAATAGTTTGTTGTTCGCCGGTGGAGAGGTTTTTCACCGTACAGGTATTGTCGTTCAGCTCTTTTTCACCGATGATAATAATAAAAGGGATATTTTTTTTCTCTGCGTATTTGAATTGTTTGTCAAACTTAGCCGTTTCGTGAAATAATTCGCAGCGGGTACCAGCTTGCCGTAGTTGCTGCATGAGGATAAAGGCCCGGCTGCTCTCTTTGGTTCCCAAATTAAAGAACAGCACTTGTGTGCCCACATGTATATTCTCAGGAAAAAGTTTTAGTTCTTCCATCACGTCGTAAATCCTGTCCACTCCAAAAGAAATACCTACCCCGGGAATATTAGGCACGCCAAACAAACCTGTCAGGTCATCATAACGGCCGCCACCACCGATGCTGCCCATGACTACGCCGGTTGCTTTTATTTCAAATATAGAGCCCGTGTAATAATTCAATCCCCTGGCCAGCGTTGGATCGATCAATACCTTATTGTTGAATAATAAACTGCTGGTATTATCAAGGATGAACTTTATATCACTTAGCCCTTCAGTTCCAGCGGGGCTGTTTTCAAAGAGGGTTGTCAGTTTATTCAGTACAGTTTCGTTATCACCAGAATATTGTGCCACTGAAAGGTAAGTGTCGATGCTATTGATCTGTTCTTCTGTTAGTCCGCGACTGGTTAATTCTTCTTTTACTTTATCCAGTCCGATCTTATCCAGTTTGTCAATAGCAATGGTGATGTCAGTCATTCGTTCGGTGCCGCCGCAGGTTTCGGCCAGCGCCTGTAATATCTTCCGGTTGTTGATCTTTACTTCAACGGGGATCTTCAATTTATCAAATACAGTAGTGTAGATACTTACCAGTTCCACTTCATTTAATAAGGCATTGCTTCCCACCACATCCGCATCGCACTGATAAAATTCCCGGTACCTTCCTTTCTGCGGCCGGTCTGCCCTCCATACCGGTTGTATCTGGTAGCGTTTGAAGGGGAATGTCAACTGTCCATGGTTCATAGCCACATACCGGGCAAAAGGAATGGTCAGGTCATACTTTAGTGCTCTTTCAGTGATTCCTTTTGTATTCTTTCCCTGCAATACCTTTTCAAAATCGTCACGGAGTTGTTTTTCTTTTTCAGGGTTATCCAGTCCGTTGTTGAGTATCTTGAAGATCAGTTTGTCTCCTTCTTCTCCATATTTCCCCATCAGTGTGTCCAGGTTCTCCATGGCTGGTGTTTCCAGCGGTTGAAACCCATACAATTCAAACACATTTCTTATTGTATTAAAAATGTAATTCCTTTTACGAACGGTATCCGGTCCGAAATCTCTAGTTCCTTGTGGTAGCGATGGTTTTGCCATGTCAGTCAAATGGGGTCAAAAAAGTCAAATTGGTCAAATAAGGTTGGCGGCTGTTTTTATTTTCACATTTTCATATTTCCTGATTATCACATTGCTTGCCTCGTCAATCAGTTTATATACTTCGTGATAACCGGCTTCCGGTCCGTAATAAGGGTCCGGCACATCCATATTTTCACCGGGGTACACTTCATTCATCAGCAAGGTTGCTTTGGCAGCATTGAATTTTTTACCGGCTATTCTTTTTATCTCGTCCAGCACATCATCTGCCAGCGCATATATTTTATCATATACATCAAAATCGCTGGCCATAAAAGTACGGGCCCGTTGCTGGCTGATGTCGATCCCGTTTTGCCGGGCTATTTTTTGCGAAAGTGGATGCGGGGAGTCTCCAGTATGATATCGGTTGGTGCCTGCACTTTCCACACTCCATGTTAAACCTGCCTTAAAAGCTTTGTCCTGAAGGATACCTTCTGCCAGCGGACTGCGGCAGATATTTCCAAGGCACACCATTAAAATCTTCATGGTGCAAAGATAGTTATGAGCTATGAGTTTTCAGCCGGCAGCTGTTTGCAGGCATAGGATTGTTTTGTGTTTTATAACAAGTAATCAACAATTTGTACTTGTGGATTTATGTAATACCCGGCATCTAATTACCAAACACACTACCATGACAAACAATCAAATCATGCAAGCCAATCTTCTCGATATCGTTTTCGAGAACCGTAATAAAGAATATGGTGCTTATGCATTGCGCCACGGCTATAATAAACGACTGCTGGTGGCATTGGGTGCGGGTATGTTTGTGATACTTGCTTTTATTCTTTTTACTCTTCCTGCCGGTAAAGAAGACCAGGCGATTGCCAGGAAAGAAATGCCGGGAATGGTAATAAAGGAATATGTGCTGCCCCAGGAAAAACCTAAAGAACCTGAGAAGCCCAAACAAGTGACAAAGGCGAAACCGAAGGCCCCTGCTGCCGTAACGGCACAAGTTAAATTTACTACTCCTGTTATTAAGGAAACGGTTAATACACCTGTGCCGCCGGTTGAGGACCTGGCCGGTAAAATGATCGGGGAGAAGGATAAGGAAGGCGAATTGGATAAAGGGATTCCTACTATTCCGGTGAAAGGACCTGTAGGAAATGGTGAGGTAAATAATTCAGGGCCGTCAACCCCAACCCCGGATTTTGTGATCCAGGAAAAGGATCCGGAGTTTCCCGGTGGCCAGGAAGGGCTGCAGAAGTTTTTATCCCGTTATTTAAGTACGCCTGAAGGCCTTAATAGTGGGGATAAAAAGGTGGTGAAGGTGAAGTTCAAAGTAGATAAAGACGGAACTGTGAACAGCTTTGAGATAGTGACCAGCGGTGGTAATGAGTATGATAATGAAGTGGTAAGGGTGTGTAAGAAAATGCCCAAATGGATACCAGCTATACAGAATGGAGTGAATGTTCCTGTAAGCTATGTACTGCCTGTAACATTTATCGGGTTGGAAGAATAAATTTCAATAATTTGCTAACCCTAAAATTAATGATGGATGTTTGAAGAATATGAAAAGAAAAAGAGGAAGCAAATTGCCACAATGAGGTCTATGATGGATTACGTCATGGGCTTCATTATTTTTCTGATCGGCTTGTTTTTCCTGTTCCGTTCAAAGCTGGGCGATATTCCCATAAATGAAAAATTAGGACAGCCGGATCTGCTGGAAAAAATGTTTGGGGGCCTTTGTCTTTTGTATGGGACATGGCGTATTTATCGTGGTTATCAAAAAAAGTACTTCAATTAATGAGTGTCCGTACTGTGAAATATAAAAGGCTTTTGATGGCGGGGTTGATTATATCCCTGTTAACAGTAGTATCCTGCAAGTCGTACAGGGAACAGGAAAGTGATCTGCCGGATACCCCGTACAGAGGTACGATCCATGTAAGTGCGGATGAATCTTTCAAGCCAATCATTGATCAGCAGGTGCAGGTGTATGAGGCCCGTA
>CALSAT010000280.1:0-5551 GCA_943372905.1 Bacteroides fragilis
TCGCTGCCTGTTCTAAAGATGATGGTGACGATACGCCTCCTCGTGCGGAAACGATGTATTACCCGCCAACCTCCGGCACTACCTGGGAAACCAAGTCGATCGCTAGCCTGGGCTGGAACCAAAGCGCTGTGCAGCCGCTGAAGGATTACCTGCTGCTGAAGAACACTAAGTCGTTCATGATATTAGTGAATGGACGTATCGTGATGGAGGAATATTTTGCAGGCCATACTGCTACTACTACCTGGCCCTGGAACAGTGCCGGTAAAACACTAGTAACGGCTACTACGGGCATTGCCCAGCAGGAGGGATTGCTGAATATTAATACCAGCGTTACCACCTACCTGGGTGCGGGCTGGACAACGGCCCCGGCTGCTAAGGAAAACCTGATCACCTGCCGCCATTTGCTCACGATGACCTCGGGGCTGAATGATGCGACCAATTTGGTAACGCCGGCAAACCTTAGTTACCTGGCTGATGCGGGCACCCGCTGGAGCTATCATAATGTGTTTCAAAAACTGATGGATGTGGTGGCGGCTGCGAGCGGCCAAACCTATGATGCGTATTTTACTGCGAAGCTGAAGAACAAACTGGGGATGGATGGCTTCTGGAACAATGGCCTGATCTTTAAAGTGTACCACAGTAATACCCGCAGCATGGCCCGCTTTGGCATTCTGGCGCTGAACAAAGGGAAATGGGATACGGAGCAGGTGCTGAATGAAAACTATTTTACTGAAAGCATTAGTACTTCGCAAAGCATCAATCCTTCTTATGGCTACCTGTGGTGGCTGAACGGGAAGAGCAGTGCGATGCTGCCGGGCGGACAAACAGTTTACCCGGGCAGCCTGGTGCCGAATGCGCCTGCGGATATGTATGCGTCGATGGGCGCTGAAGACCAGCGTATCTATGTGGTGCCAAGCAAGAAGATGGTGGTGATAAGAATGGGTGATGCGTCGGACCCGCTGAACCCGGTGTTTGCTTTATCAGGCTTTGATAATGAGCTGTGGCAAAAGATAAATGCGGTGATCAATTAGGATGGGTGAAACATTTAGTTGGAGTTACTTCAGGTCCAGCTTCGAATTTTCTTCTGTTTTGGTTTTATGGTATTGGTGCCTGGCATAGAGCGAGGCGGCTATTACAGCGGTAATGTTGCCCGTAATGATATATATGCGGCTATTGGAAACGCCTCTGTAATAGTACAAGAGATCAGCGGTTGCACTCCAAACAAAGGCGGATTCAAGGTAGCCTAATACAATTGTTACTATTTGAAGAAAAATGAAGGTACTCAGGAGATAGAATGCCTCATAATGGTGGCTTCGAAGTTTTGCCGGCCTGAATGAGTTTATAAAAGGAAGACTTATATAAACCAGTAAGAAACACCAGAAACTAATGAAAAGGGCAAAAACCGCAATTTCTTGTAAGCTGTAATCAGGAGGATTAAATATCAGCGGCTTTTCTGTACTTATACACAGAAGCAGTGTGCAAACAAACATAATTAAGAAACTGACCAGGAATATTCTTCGCTGCATAATGCAATTTTACTGAAATTAAATGGAAAGGGGCTGCAGTGCTGCAAGCTCCTTCGTTTTTGGAGTGCATCGTCCCAAGTAAAATATCTTGATTGATAACTGTTTCTTTTGCCTGTTTGATGCCCACCTATATCCGGGTTTTTGGCGCTACGGTTTTCCTGACCTTTGCGGGAAAATATTATCCAATACACGAACGGCTTTGCGGTCTCTGATTCAGTATCTTCGTTCATTATTGTATGGCAAAAAGAACCAGTAAGGAACCCGATATTCCTGTTGCAGATATAGACAGTATTGAAGTGTTTGGGGCCCGGGTGCACAACCTGAAGAATATTGATATTTCTATTCCTAAAAATAAACTGGTGGTGATCACCGGTATCAGCGGCAGCGGTAAATCTTCTCTTGCTTTTGATACTATTTATGCGGAGGGGCAACGCCGCTATATGGAAACGTTCGGCGCTTATGCCCGCCAATTCATCGGGGATATGGAACGGCCGGATGTAGATAAGATCACCGGGCTTTCTCCTGTTATTTCTATTGAACAAAAGACGACGAATAAAAACCCCCGCTCTACTGTGGGCACGGTTACGGAAGTGTATGATTTCCTTCGCCTGCTATTTGCCCGCATTGGGGAAGCGTATTCTTATAATACGGGTAAGCGAATGGTGAAGTGGAGCGAGGAGGAGATCGTGGCGAATATTTTTAAAAAGTATAAAGGGACGAAGATCGCTTTGCTGGCGCCGCTGGTGCGTGGCCGCAAGGGACACTACCGGGAACTGTTTGAAGATGTACGGAAAAAGGGTTTCCTGAAAGTGCGGGTGGATGGTGAGGTGAAGGACATTACCCCAAAGATGCAGGTGGACCGCTATGTTATCCATGATATTGAGCTGGTGGTGGACCGCCTGCAAGTAACGGACGATCTGAAAGCGAGGCTGAGCCAGAGTGTGCAGCAAACGTTGAAGATCGGGAAGGAGCTGATGTTTGTGGCCCCCGAAGGTGGGCAAAGGCAAGACTCTGCAAAGGGAAAAAAACTATCCAAATCTTCGGAGTCTGAAGCCCCTCCTTCGGAGGGGTTTGGGGAGGCAGTGGCCATGTATTCCAAACACCTGATGTGTGAGGATACCGGCATCAGCTACGAAGAGCCTTCGCCGAACGCTTTTTCATTTAATTCGCCATACGGCGCCTGTCCTGTTTGCAAGGGACTTGGTACCAAACATCATATTAATATGGAGGCGGTGATCGCTGATCCTTCGCTGAGCATCAGTGAGGGCGGCATTGCACCGCTGGGTGAGGAGCGGGATGCCTGGGTGTATCGCCAGGCACAGGAAGCGGCGAAGAAAAATAAGATATCGCTGACGACACCGGTGAACAAGCTGACGCCAAAGCAACTGAACATCATGCTGTATGGCAATGAGGAGGGGCAACAGGAAGACCTGGATTTTGAGAACATGAAGTTTGACCCGCAGGCCCCTTTTGAAGGAGTGATCAATATGCTGCAGCGCTGGTTTGCTAACCCTTACAGTGAAGCGATACGGGAGTGGACGGAAGATTATATGATCGTAAGACCCTGCGATGGTTGTAATGGTGCCCGGCTGAGAAAGGAAAGCCTGTGGTTTAAAGTGAATGGAAGAAATATTGCGGAGCTGAGCAACCTGAACCTGGATAACCTGGCGGCCTGGTTTGATGGGATTGAACTGCTGCTGGATAATAAACAGAAAACAATTGCGAAGGATGTGCTGAAGGAGATCAGGGAGCGGTTGCAATTTTTGCTGGATGTGGGCCTTACTTATCTTACCTTATACCGGCCGTCGAAATCGCTGAGTGGTGGTGAATCGCAGCGGATACGGCTGGCTACGCAAATTGGTTCCCAATTGCAGGGCATTACTTATATATTGGATGAGCCTTCTATCGGTCTGCACCAGCGGGATAATCACCGCCTGATAGATGCTCTTAAGAACCTGCGGGATATTGGCAACAGTGTATTGGTGGTGGAGCATGATAAGGATATTATGCTGGCTGCTGATCATTTGATTGATATTGGCCCGAAGGCAGGTTTTCATGGCGGAAGAATTGTAGCGCAGGGTGATCCTTCCGGCTTATTAAAATTGAATACACTTACATCGGGTTATCTGAATGGTCATCACCGCATCGCCATTCCGGCTGAGCGAAGAAAGGGTAGCGGTAAATTCCTGGAGCTGAAAGGAGCTAAGGGTAATAACCTGCGGAATGTGGACGTTCAATTTCCCTTGGGGAAATTCATTTGCGTAACGGGAGTAAGCGGCAGTGGCAAATCCACGCTGATCAATGAAACATTATATCCTGTTCTTTCCAAACATGCGTTTGGCTCCAAGATGGTGCCGCTGGAATATAAATCAGTGAAGGGGCTGGAGCATATTGATAAGGTGATAGAGATAGACCAGTCGCCGATAGGGCGTACGCCGAGAAGTAACCCGGCCACTTATTGTGGTTTCTTTACGGAGATACGTACTTTATTTGCTTCTATACCGGAGGCGAAGATCCGCGGATATAATGCGGGCCGTTTTTCTTTTAATGTGAAAAGCGGCCGCTGTGATGTGTGTGAGGGTGGCGGCATGCGGGTGATAGAAATGAATTTTTTACCGGATGTGTATGTGCATTGCGAAAAGTGTAATGGGAAACGCTACAACCGGGAAACGCTGGAGATACGCTATAAAGGAAAGTCTATTGCGGATGTGCTGGAAATGACAGTGGAAGAGGCGGTGGAGTTTTTTCAAAATGTGCCGTATCTCTACCGCAAGATAAAAGTGCTGGAGGAAGTGGGGCTGGGCTATATCACACTGGGCCAGTCTGCCGTAACACTGAGCGGGGGTGAAGCGCAGCGGGTGAAACTCTCCACTGAATTATCCAAGCGGGATACGGGCAAGACGTTTTATATCCTGGATGAGCCAACGACCGGCTTACATTTTGAAGATATTCAACACCTGCTGGAAGTGCTGAATAAATTGGCTGACAGGGGTAATACGGTACTGGTGATAGAACATAATATGGATGTGATAAAAGTAGCGGACCATATTATTGATATTGGCCCGGAGGGTGGTGATGGTGGCGGCCGTATCTTATTTGAAGGTACCCCGGAGGAATTGATAAAGAATAAGGAGAGTTATACGGCTGTATTCTTAAAAGCGGAGTTAGAGTAATAAAAAAGCCCGTCGCATATTGAGACGGGCTTTTTTATTATAATTATGCAGACATTAGTAATTTATAGTCGAATACCACCCACCTTTGGAATCAGGATAGCTGCCAGAATCATACCAATAACAAGAGAGGCAACTATCATCGTAACCAAGCTTGCCACAAAATAGCCTGTAACTTGATCTTGAGGAGTTTTTTTCAGTTTAGGTAAGCCAAGATACAAAAGGTATAACCCATATAGACCTATTAACGATCCGATAATTGCCAAGGATGGCATAATATTAAATATGCCCCCTACCCATCCTGCGGTATAGGAGTAGGCAGCTAACTGAAAAGATTTTCCAAAATTCTTTTCTGATTTAAAAGTAGGAGCAAGCGCATCAACTACAAAAGCCATCAAAAATGTACTTGCGATACCTGCAACTGCAGCGATTAGGGCATACCTGATTCCTAGTTCAGTGCTTTTAAGTTTAAAGCCAAATCCATATGACTTTCCAATTAAAGCCCATCCAATGAATGCAGCAACTGTTCCGATAGCTACCAATGGTACTACGTATGTTGTGAGAATCTTTGTGGTGTCTGGGGTCTCATTGTTTACAACATCCCATTCTGTTTTCGGCGTAAGCAGGATATTCTTCGCCCTTTCAATTAAATTCATAAGTTGGTTGATTTTGGTTTTGGCGCCTACTCGTATGGCTTTTCGGCATTCGCCCCCGGTTTTAGAGGTTCAGGTCTCCCTATAAAGTTATCTCTGGCTAATATAAGACAGTTTTTTAAAAAGAAAGGAGAGGGGGATGATTTTTTTTAAACCTTTTAGTAACAGGTAGTTAAGTGCAGTAATTCTTTTCAGCGGAGAG
>CALSAT010000281.1:0-5534 GCA_943372905.1 Bacteroides fragilis
GTGATGTGCAATCCGGTCGAGCATAAACGCCAGTTTACAACCTTATATGGCGACAAAGGATACCTGCTGATGAAACTGAACAACTTTAGTGAGGCCAGGCGGTTTGCAGATTCCTGTTTGTTCTACTGCCAGGAAGAAAAGTATCCTCCGCTGATTGCCAATGCGTACAGCCTCATTTTTGAAATAGAGAATAAAGCGGGCAATTATAAAGAAGCGGTATGGGCATTGACAAATGAAAAAGCAATTACCGACAGCCTTTCCTCCACCGAAAGGGCAAAAGCGGTAAATGAACTGGAGAAAAAATACAACCAGGCCAGGAATGAGAAAACGATCAAAGAACTAGCCCAACAAAAGGAAATATACTTCCTGCTGGCGGCGGCCGGTTTGCTGGGGCTTATTGCGATTGCTTTCTTCCTCAGGCAACAATCGCTGAAGCATAAACAGCGCATTATGGAAACAGAGCAGCGGCTGAACCGGGCAAGAATGAACCCGCATTTCTTTTTTAATGCGCTGGCTTCCTTACAAAGTTTTGCAGTAAGGGAGAACAACGGGGAAGCGATTGCCGCTAATTTGTCCAAGTTCAGTCATATCATGCGAGAGACTTTAGAGAGTACCTACAAAGAATATGTGACGGTAGAGCAGGAAATGGATTTTTTGAATGAATACCTGGATGTACAAAAGATACGGTTCCCTAAAAAATTTAGTTATTCTGTTACCGCGGATAAAAACGTGGAAGTGGACGAAACACTGATTCCAGCCATGATCATTCAGCCTTTTGCAGAAAACAGTATCGAGCATGGGTTCAGCAATATTGATTATCCCGGGCTGCTCAATATCCATTTCTCCAAGAACGGAAAGGAGCTTCGAATTGAGATAAAAGATAACGGTAAGGGGCTCGGTTCAGCCGCAAAAGAATCCAATGAACATATCAGCCGGGCCAGCCAGATCATCCGCGACAGGATCTACCTGCTGAATATCAAACTAAAAACCAAAGCCAGCTTTTCCATTGACAATATACCACCTGCTGCAGACAACGTGACGACCAATGGAGTAATTGTAAAGATCAATCTGCCACTGATCTATATTGAAAGTAAATCAACGATATAAACCAAAGCAAGATGAAAATACTGATAATAGATAATGAAGAGGAACTACGGTCGGGTTTAAGAAAAATGCTTCAAAAGCATTGCCCACCAGGAACTTTGATCGAAGAAGCGGAAGGAGTAAACTCCGGATTGCGGCAGATCAATTTCCTTCAGCCTGATATTGTATTCCTGGACATTGAAATGGAAGACGGCACCGGCTTCGATTTGTTACGACAGGTAGCGCAACCGGCCTTTCAACTCATCTTCACCACTGCACACAATCAATATGCGATCCAGGCCATCAAGTTCAGTGCACTGGATTATTTACTCAAGCCTATTGACCCGGCTGAACTGGAAACAAGTTTTACCAAAGCCATTACTAATATCAACAAAACTGACCTTGGCCGTCAACTGACAGTAATGATGCAGCAATTGTCTAACAAGCCTGATAATGAAAGAAAACTGGTGTTGAACGATAAGCAGACCACTTACTTTATTAAACTCTCCGATATTATTTTTTGCGAAGCAGATGGCCCTTATACTAAATTTTATATAAGCAGTTCGCACCCTATCCTGATCTCAAAAAATCTGAAAGAATACGAGGAGTTGCTTACACCACAGGGTTTTGTCCGCACCCATCATTCTTACATTGTTAACCCGGCCAAGATAAAGATGTATGATAAGACAGACGGCGGGGCATTGATACTGGAAGAAGGTCACAGCATACCAATCAGCCAGCGCCGCAAAGAGCAGGTAATGCAATTACTGGAGAAAAATAATTTTTGAATCCGGAAGAGGCGCTTACTGCTTATCCTTACCGGGATTGGGGTTGTTTGGTCGTTGTCCACCCTGGTTACGGTTCGGATTATTGGGGCGTTGTCCACCAGATTGGTTCCTGTTTTGGCCACCACCACCACCTTGCTGGCGCTGCTGGCCCTGTCCACCTTGTTGATTACCGCCACCCTGGTTCCTGTTGGGCCGTTGACCCTGTCCGCCACCACCTTGCTGACGTTGTTGGTTACCTCCGCCCTTTTGGCCCCCACCTTGACCTCCCTGCTGACGTTGTTGACCCTGCCCACCTTGTTGATTGCTGCCGCCCTGATTTCTTTGTTGGGGTCGTTGGCCCTTCTGTTGATTACCAGGCTGGTTCTGACGGCGTTTTTTATCAGCCGCTTTATCCAGGCTCCGCAAACTGATATGTCCTACCAGTTCTACAAATTCCGGTTCTTCATCTTTTGGCTTGCTCGATACTACTTCCACCGGCTCCAGCTCATCCGGCCGGATGTTCTGCTGGTTCAGCGCTTTTATTTTTTGAACCCTTTCTATGCTTAATGGATATTGCTTATTGCTGTCGGGCAATGTGTACCACATCAGATTCTTGAAAATATCTTTTTTGATCAGGAAAGCATTGCCTTTGGCCACCTGCAGCACATCACAGTTGTCGGGAAAATGCTGCAAGGCATCTAAATAGGTATCCAGTTCATAATTTAAACAGCATTTCAAACGGCCGCATTGGCCACTCAGCTTGGTTTGATTGATCGATAAATTTTGATACCGGGCTGCGGCTGTATTCACCGATTTGAAATCAGTAAGCCATGTACTGCAACAAAGCTCCCGGCCACAACTTCCAATACCACCCACCTTACCCGCTTCTTGGCGGGCGCCTATCTGGCGCATTTCCACTTTTACCCTGAACTCAGAGGCGTACACTTTTATCAGTTCCCTGAAATCCACCCGGCCATCCGCAATATAAAAGAAGGTGGCCTTCCGACCGTCCGCCTGCATTTCCACCTGGCTTATTTTCATATCCAGTTTCAACTGGCGGGCTATAGCCCGGCTGCGGATCACCGCTTCCGGTTCACGGGCTTTATTCTGTTTCAGCAGATCAATATCACGGTCCGTAGCATTGCGAAGCACTTTCTTCATCTCCGGGTTGTCTTCTTTAATGCCCCGTTTCTTCATTTGCAGCCTTACGATCTCGCCGGTAAGAGATACTTCACCCACATCAAATCCACTCACTCCCTCCACTGCTATCAGGTCGCCTTTTTCAAAAGGCTGTAGGTTGGGGTTGCGGTAAAAGTCCTTGCGGGTGCCCTGGCTAAAACTCACTTCTATCACTTTGCAGGCCGTTTCCGTATCGGAAATAGGCAGGTTGCGCAGCCAGTCGTGGGCATTCATGCGGTTACATCCGCCGGAACTGCACCCGCCGTTACTTTTACATCCATTTGGCTTTCCGCCGGTATCGGTACTGCAACCTGTACAACCCATAATCTGATTTCAGATGTTTTATTTAAGATTTTCGATTGAGAGGGAAATTATGAACCCAGCTACAGGAATTCTATTGAGCTTTTGTTGCGTCGCACTCTTCATCGTTCTGTTCGCTGCTCAGCAAGACAAGAATCTTCTGATTAGCAATACTATATATAAGAGTAGATGTAGACATAACTAAACTATCCTGAAACTTTCGGATTCCCCCACTCGCCACTTCCTATATCCCATTCCCCCGCCTCAATCCACCAAAAATACAATCTTATCCTGAATAATATGGTATAGTTTAATGGTCAGGGCATGAAACAGCATTTTGCCATTTGCATTGCGTTCTATATAGTAACTGGCCCGGTCCAGCTCTTCAATAATGGCCTGTTGCTGCTCTATGCCGGCTATTTTATTCAGCCGTTGGGCAAAATCCCGCTCCGTATCCGGTCTGAGGGTCTCCGTCTGACCGGATACGGAGGGAAGAGACTCCGTCAGACCAGCAACCCGCAATCGGACCGCCTGCTCCAGCAAATGGTTGAAATAGCGAAGAAACTGTTTTTGCTTTTCCCGGCCCAGCCGGCTGATCTCCTCCACCCACTTGGCCTGGGCTACCGGGCCGGTCTTCAATATAGCATTGAGCCACTCCCGCAACAGGCTCTGCCAGTCTTCCTCGGCATGTTGCACCAGTTGCAGCGCTTCTCGGTAGTTACCTTCACTTACGCTGGCTACCTGGCGGGCAATGGCTGCATCGGTTTTGTGCCGGCTGACCAGGGCTTCTTCAATTTCTTTTGTTTCCAGGGCCGGTATCTTTACCAGCTGGCAGCGGCTTACGATGGTTTGCAGTACCTGCGCTTCATTTTCCGTAACTAATATGAACAATGTATTAGGCGGCGGTTCTTCAATTACTTTCAGCAGCTTATTGCCTTCGGTGCCCAGCATTTCCGGCATCCACATGATGAGGATCTTGTATTCGCTTTCAAAGCTTTTCAGGCTCAGCTTGCGGATGATGTCGTTGCATTCTTCCGCCGTTATTTTCCCCTGGCTGTTCTCTTTTTCCTTTATCTGTTCTATCCAGTCGTAGAGATTGGCATAGGGGCTCAGTTTTACAAACTCCCGCCACTCCTGGATGAAATCGGTGGCAATAGGTTTCTCTCCCGCCTTTTTCGTGACCGTAGGGTAGGAGAAATGAATATCCGGGTGTACCAGCTCTTGTGCTTTCAGGCAGGCTGGGCATACGCCGCAACTATCGCTTAAGGGTTTCAGGTTTAGGGTTTCAGGTTCCGGCTCTCCGAATAACGAAGCTGTGGCAGTTGCATTTTGCTTCCTGGGATTTGCCTTTTCACATACAATATATTGTGCAAAAGCAATAGCCAGCGATAGTGCGCCGCTTCCTTCTTTTCCCAAAAAAAGAAGAGCATGGCTAAGGCGGTTGTGCTGTACAAGTTCGGCTAATTGCAGTTTTACTGCCAGTTGTCCTATGATGGAGGAGAATTGCATGAATGGCGAAAATAAACTTTCTGCAAATAAGAAAGCGGCTCAGGATATGCTGAACCGCTTTGCCAATAAGTTTAATTCAACTAAACAGATAGTAGTTCTTTAGTTGAGATACTTTAATATCTCTTCACTCATCGGTGTTGTCCTCGGGCTGAAAGTAGCGATCAATTCGCCTTTCTCATTAATGAGGAACTTACCAAAATTCCAGGTCACCGGATCGGTAAAACCTTTGGCGGCTGCCTGAGTTTTCAGGTAAATGTATAGCTCGTGGGTATCGTCACCTTTCACAGATATCTTTTCTGCCATGGGGAATGATACTCCATAGTTTTTTTGGCAAAACTCTTTGATCTCTGTGTTGGTCCCGGGTTCCTGTCCGTTGAAGTTATTAGCTGGAAAACCGATCACCACCAGTTTTCCTTTATACTGGTTGTATAACTTTTCCAATCCCTCATATTGCGGTGTCAACCCGCATGCAGAAGCGGTATTTACGATCAGGATCTTTTTGCCTTTATAATCGGCAAATTTGATATCAGACCCATCCAGTCCCGCCACTTTAAAGTCGTAAATAGAACTGCCGGTGAGGGTGGTGGCGAGAAGCACGGTTATTAAGAGTGTTTTCATTGTTATATGTTTAGAAGGATTCAAAGTTAAGTCAAACTTTGGTATCAGTAAGGATGATCACTCTTTATAATCTATATA
>CALSAT010000282.1:0-5520 GCA_943372905.1 Bacteroides fragilis
ATACCAGGAGCCTCGGTCATCGGTCCTGTTTGGCCCCATGTAATTCTGCCACTCTAAGATTGACTCACTGCAGTTTTCTCCTGCATCTTTAAATATGCCGTGATAACTGGAAAACAACGAATATTGTCCAGAACTTATCACTTGCTGGCTAAGTGCCAATGCCTGCGACCAATTGCTCCTGAATAAATGAGCTTTTGCATGCAGGGCCCTGGCAGCACCACTGGTTAAGCGGCCAGGATATTTTGAGCCCCATACCGCTGGTAAATTTGCTGCTGCATATAATAAGTCTGCATCTATCAATGCATAAATAGCTGATGCAGGTGATTTGGCTATATTAGCCTGAGAAGGAGTATAAATCCTGAAATCGATCTTAGGTACATCACCAAATGCTCTTACCAAATCGAAATAAGCAAAGGCCCTGAAAAATCTTGCCTCCGCAATATTGGCATTTGATTCTGCACCTGATAATTGTAATGAATCCGCCGTTTGTATAGCAATATTTGCAAGGCTTACTAATTGGTAATGGCCATCCCAGTAAAAATTAGATGCCCACAAGTCTTTTACATACTGAAAGTTATCAAATGGAGCCACCCATTCTGCTCCATCGGCTGCATCACTCCCTTTCTCAGAATCATCTGAGCGGAAGTTGTGCATCCCCTGCCAGGGAATACCCCCGAAAGTATTACCAATATCATAGTCTTTAATGGCACTATAGAGGGCAAACACCTGGCCTTCTATTCCACCCTGTTTTACATCATCTAACGTTGCCTCTAATGGTTTACGGTCCAAAAACTTTTTACAGCTACTAACCATAAACAAAACAGGCAGCGTAAGGAGGATGAGCAGAAGCCTCCCTAGACTTAAAGTATTTTTTTTCATATGCTTGTTGTTTATCATTTTAAATTAAAATGTGATGTTGATTCCGATGGTACTAACTACTGGTATCGCCCCACCTGCATTATCCACCCCGAATGAGATGGCGCTTCCACCAAACTCAGGTGTATAACCCAAATTATTCTTAAAGGTTTTCAGATTCTGGATATTTGCATACAATCTGAAACTTTTTGCTTTGATTTTTGAAGCAAATTGTGGACTGAAATTATAACCCAATTGTATATTCCTGATCCTGAAATAGCTACCATCTTCAATACCATAAGTAGAAGCTTCGTAATTGATACGGCGGTCCTGTCCAAGAATAGGGTCCCAATTGGAAGTACCTTCCCCTCTCCACCTGTTTACTTTAAAGGCAGCATAATTTACCCGCTGGAAAGGTGATTCTGTACCACCCCAGTTTCTGTAGATTTCATTCCCATAAACGCCATTCACATCTATGCCAATATCAAACCCTTTGTAGGTAAGGCTGATATTACCACCGTATGCAAAGTCTGGTGTTGGATTACCAATAATTGTTCTGTCTGCAGTATTGATTACGCCATCGCCATTTATGTCTTTATATTTCAGGTCGCCAGGGCCATAAGAAAACTCGGTATTTACAGGGGAAGCTAATTTATCTGCATAAGATTGATAAACACCTTCTACAACATAACCATAGAATGACCCAATTGGCTCTCCAACCACGGTTCTGTTGAAGCCATTAACAATAGCAAAGTCCTTAGTAGCTAATTCCACAACCTTGTTTTTGTAGGTGGTTAAATTACCGCTGACAGTGAGGGTCATATCCCTTGTCAGTTTCTGCACCCAGCTTGCCGATAATTCAAGACCGCTATTTTTTATACTACCGATATTAGTTAAGCCAGGCCTTGTTCCACTCGGTCCGGGAATAAGTGTCATAAGGTCTTTGGTAAGTTTATCAAAATAGCTGGCCTCAAAGCGAAGACGGTTCGAGAAGGCTGCCAGCTCAACACCCACTTCTTTTGCAGAAACAGTTTCCCATTTCAGATTTGGGTCCGGAATAAAAGCCTGTTGGTATGCAGTATAAATATTATTGCCAAATACTGCCGCAGCACCTCCCACCAGTCCGGGGTAGAAAGGATAATCGGTTCCCAGGCCTGGTATTTCAATATTTTGATTTCCTAACACCCCTATAGATGCTTTCAGTTTTAAGAAATCAAATATTTTCTGGTTCTGCATAAAATTTTCCTTTGTCAATTCCCATGCAGCGCCAATAGCCCAGAAATTTTGGGAGCGGTTAGCTGGTGAAATTTGGGAAGAGGCATCTCTTCTGAAAGAAGCATTAAAAAAGTATTTGCCCTGATAGTTATACAAAGCTCTGAATAACCCTGAAACAGTAGTGGCTTCAGATTGAAAAGAGGATGCACGCTGTGATTGCACATCACCAAATCCGTTATTGATATACCAAAAACGTTCATCATCCGGAATGGCTGCACCAGTGGAACTTTGGTTTACCGTAGCACTCCTTAAAAACTTACCTCTGTAATAAGTGGTAAAACCGCCTACCAGGTTTAAGTTATGATCACCAAATCGCTTTCTATAACTAAGAATATGGTCTTGCTGAAATTTTCTGTAGGTGTCGTCATTTTCAAACACCTTGGTAGCAGGGCTTGTTAAAAAAGCGGCATCATTTGCTGCGTCATAAGTATAATACAGCGGCACATATTGCCGCCTGTTCACATTACTCATATCTGCATACAAAGTAGTTTTGAACGTAAAGTCCTTTAAGAAATTTATCTCAGCAAATACACTGGCCACTGTTCTGTATTCTATATTAATGGTTTTATCCCATTCATTCTCCAGCTTCACCAGCGGATTTACTACGCCGGAGTTTTGGATAGAAGGGAGTTCATAATATAAAACCTGGTTGAAACTATCGATACCGTAAGGGTTTTTGGTATAGAATGTTTTGGTGCCGGATGGTACTATTGGTGCCACCTTACGGGCATCATTAAGCACATTCGTGGCATCATAAGGATTGTTTTGCCTTACTCCGTTAAAATTAAACCCAACCCTTATTCCCTTACTTATTTTAAATTCATCACTCATGGAAAAAAGGATCTTTTCCAGTTTTTCATGTCTGATTATACCCTCATCTGCCACATATCCAATACCCATATTGAATTTATTCTTTTCTGTGCTGGCAGAAAGGCTAAGGTTGTGAGAGTTAAATTTACCGGTTCTCGTTACGGCATCTATCCAGTCTGTATTAGCCGTCCATTTTGTATAATCGAACGGGGTATTGGCACCAATGTTTACTTTTTCCTCTTCGTAAAGCGTTCTGAACTCTGAGGCATTGGCCAGTTTTATTTTATCTACTAATTTCTTGGTACCAAAAGAGTTGTTATAGTTAACCGTTACCTGTCCGGCTTTAGCTCTTTTGGTTGTTACAGCAATTACACCTGCGGCGCCTCTTACACCAAAGATGGCCAATGAAGAGGGGTCTTTTAAAATTTCAATTGACTCAATGTCGTTCGGGTTGATGTAGTCAATATTGTCATTAAATACACCATCCACCACATATAAGGGCCTTACAGAACCGATACTGATAGTGCCACGAATACGAATATCCGGGGCCCTGCCTGGTGTTCCGTTATTGACTACAGATAAACCGGCCACCCTGCCTTGCAAGCTTGCAACTGGGTTAGTGTTGGGTTTATCGGCCACGTCTTTTCCGGAAACTTTTACAATAGAGCCCGTTAAATCTCTTTTACTCGCAGTACCATAACCGATCACCACCACAGCATCCTGAATCTTCTCAGATTGCTTGAGGCTTACTGTTACACTGGTTTTCCCTTTTACAGAAACCTCTTCCGACTCGTAGCCTACTGAGCTAAACACCAGTATGGCATCATCAGGAACCGTAATAGAGAAGTTACCGTTGGCATCTGTTACTGTACCCGATCTGGATCCTTTTACAAACACCGATACGCCGGCCAGCGGTTCACCGGTGGCGGACGTAACCCGGCCAGTGATTTTAACTTCCTGAGAAATTATTTCAGCGGCAGACACTCCTTCTTTTAAAACTACCAGGTTAGTACCCAGTATTTTATAACTAACACCGGTATTGGCCAGTATCATGTCCAGCACTTCTGAAACAGTGGCATTCACCACATTTACAGAAACACGGGGTTTACCTTTCATGGCATCCTCGGTAAAAAGGAAGCGATAGTCACTTTTTTTCTCAATAGCAAAAAGCACTTTTTTGATCTCAGTTTCGTTGAGTTTCAGTGTAATTCTCTCCTGAGACCAACCTTTGGCTGATACCTGCAGGCAGGCAACGAGCAGTAGAGCAATCGTCAGTTTCATAATTCTGGCAATCTTTAAAAACGTCAAAGCCTTCTCAGAAACAGGAACTGTTTCGTTTTTTTTCATATTTTACGTTTGAAGGGTTAATAATACAGTTCCATTCCGGAACTGATCTGCAAAATGTTAACCTGTGGGAGGTCCGGTGCAACGGGCCTCCTTTTAAAATTATCCCTTTTAAGAAGTGTTGTTTTTGATAGTCATTGGCATAAGCATTAGCGGTGAATAATTATTTGGTTTCCTGTTTGTTCATATTGGAACGGGATCGATATTTTCAAAGCCTCCAGCGCCTGGCTGATGGTTTCTGATTCAAAAATTCCATTCAACCTGGCCTGCTTCAATGATGGCTCATTTATTTCAATCTTCACATCATACCATCTTTCCATTTTCACAGCCAAATCGGCAAACGTTTCTTCCCTGAATATCAACTTGTTATTGATCCAGGATGTTTCCGCAACGGTACTATCAACAGGACTGTATTTCAGCTTGTTAATAGATACTAATGGCGATATTACAGCCTGAACAGGCGTCACACCGGACAGTCCTGTTTTACTCTTTTCTTTTTTAAGCACTTCATTATTCTCCACGATCAGTTTTTCACTGGGAGAAAGAATTATCTTATCATTCGGTCTGTTCTTAATAGTTACTTCTATACTACCCCGGATCAGGCTGGTTTCTGTCTGCTTATCCTCCGGATATGCTTTTACATTAAAAGCAGTACCCAGCACTTTGATATTAATACTCGAGGTATGAATAATAAAAGGCTTGTCCTTATTTTTCGTTACATCAAAGAACCCCTCACCTATCAGTGTCACTTCCCTGGTGTCTTTCCCAAACTCCTTTGAATAAGTGATCTTACTGCCTGCATTTAACCAAACCACCGAGCCATCAGGCAGCTTCACCATTGATTTTGATCCTGGACGGGTAGATACTTCATTTACATGCGCCACAGTAGCTTCTTTATCTCCTTTTCCCGCACCCGAAAATCTGTTAAAGGCAAATAAACCAACGGCAATAATGATCGCTGCTGCTGCCCAATACCATTTTTTCCTGCCTTTTCTAATATCTGTCACCAGTGTTTCTTCAGGATAATCACCAAACGGTATGTTCAACTCATTCATCCGGTGCAGGTGCAGAAGATAGGCATCTTCTTCATGAACAAAATCTTTCGAAGGCCGGTGTTTCCAGAGATCCTCAAGATTTTGTATAGAATATTGCCATTCAGGATGCTGATTAACAAGAGCTTCTAAATCCTTTAGTTCATTATCCGATGCTTCCCCTGATAATTTTTTAGAAAACAGT
>CALSAT010000283.1:0-5507 GCA_943372905.1 Bacteroides fragilis
CTCATCACCGGCAATAAAACCACCCTGGAGGGAAGGGTGACGGGGGAAAACCCAGTTTATACCTGGACACCACCAGATGATCTTGACGACCCAACCCTTTTAAGACCCGCCGCATCGCCTCCGGCCGATAAAGTGTATAAGCTTGTTGCTGAATCTGCCTTTGGCTGTACCAATGAAGATTATATGCGGGTAAAAGTAGTGGCGGGTATCTTTGTTCCCACTGCATTTACTCCTAATAATGACGGACGTAATGATACCTGGCAGATACCATATCTGGACCCGCTGCTTGGTGCCACAGTATCGGTGTTCAACCGGTACGGCCAAATGGTGTACAACAGCACCGGCGCATTGGTAAACTGGGATGGTACCATAAATGGCATACCTCAAGCCTCTGGTACTTATGTATATATGATCAATTTTAAGAATGGAATGGCCGACATGAAAGGAACCGTCACCATTATACGTTAGTGCCTCTTTCGTTTCTTTTGACTCCTATATCCCTGTGACCTGTTGGTATTGAAAATCATTATTTTAAAAAGGCCCTAACAAAAGTTATACAATATCCCCAGTTTGTGGTATAGGGTCGTATTGGTTATTGCACAATCTTTGTACCGTAATATCGGTGAACCCTGTTTCAACAACCATTAACCATTAAACTATTTCCCATGAAAAAGAGCTACCTGCTTCTTTTTAGCTTCCTGGTACTTGCTGCCTTCCAGGTCATCGCCCAATCAACCATCGTAAAGAAATATGTAAAGAACACAAAAGCCGGAGATGTGATCCTGGTGTATAATTATGGCGAGCTGAGGGGCACCAGCACATCAAAAATATACGCTATTGACGCACCAAAGAATGAAAAGTATTACCTGCAGATACTGGCGAACCTGCAAAAAACAGAAGTACTATACCTGTACGTCGATGATGTGTTTATCGACAAAATATATCCGACAAGAGATGGCTGGCAATATATAAACCTGAAAGATTACCCGCTCACATTGACCCAGGGCAAACATATTCTTCAATTTGAAACTGCTTATTCTTCGACCATGATACCCATGGTGGACGAGATATATTTGACCCTTAATCAACCTTCCTCCGGACGCAACGATGCTCCTGAAGCGGTAGCCCAATTTCTGAATACCGTGGAGCAACTGAAACAACAGCCCCTTGCCCGTGTGCCTACGGTGGAAGAAGCCGGTGACCTGACCAATAAAGTATTACCCAATCCGCAGGGCAACTATGACCATGCAATTGATACCAACTTTACTTATTCTCACTTCTCTGTGATATACCTGGCTGCAGGTAATCATACATTTACTACAAGCGGATCAACTGTCGGCCGGTCGCTGACCATTTTTAACCCGAACAATTATATTTACTCCTGGTCCAATGCCAACAGCGGTCCTGGTGGAGAATCGGGCTTATACCTTTATGTCGGGCTTACCGGCTGGTATAATATCATGTTGCGTCCCATCAGCCCCGGCTCAGGCATTACTAATATCCTGCATAATGGAAATATGCTGGTAAGTGGCGCCATTGTGGGTGGCAGAACTTATGCCATGAGCAGCCTTAAAGGAGGGCCGCTCAATTTCTTCACTTGTAAACTTACTGGCTCGGGTGATACCCGCATGTTTGCCAGCCGCCATTATTCCAGCAGCGCCAGGGGGTATAATGACGACTATACCTCAACAGGAGACTGGTACTGGGGATATTCATCCCGCATCAAAAAAGATTTCTCAGGTATTGATTCTGTGCAATATGGCTATGTATGTGCATACAGCCCCACTTCAACCGGTATCAGCGACGTGTATTTAGGCAATGGCAACAGTCCTGTACACTCCGGTAATTATCCTGAGTTTCCACTACTGAAAACGGATGATGCGATACTCACGGCCAATACTGGTTATTATAACTGTATATCCTGGAGCGGCGGTGTTACATCAAGCTGGATATGGCCTCCAGGTGCTTATTCGACTTACAACTGTTCCAGTTCTGGTACGGATATCACCTGCTTTGATAATTTTTACAGCAATAACCCTGTACGTTATCCCGGCGCCTGGAACTATACCCGCACTGGTGCAAATTCCAGTAATTCAATAGTTGACGTTTGGGCATTGAATAGTTATTACACCCATGCTTCTGTTCGTAAACCAGGAAATAATCACCCGCATGGTTATGATTGGGAAAGCAAACCCGGTGGTACGCCCCGAACCCTGCACCCAAGAGCAGCCCTTACCAACCTAAACGCTGGGTATGGCGGTATTGTAAATTATTATATACCAACCGGTACTTATGCCCGTAATGGCATTCCAGGTCTGTCCTTTGAAAGTGATGCGGATGCTGTAAAAGCCGGTGTGGCAGTATTTGAAAATGCCAGGCTTACAGAAACAGCCTCTCAAAAACTGAATACAATGCTGCGCAAAACAAACGCTTCTTTCAGCAGTGATTTCAATCAGCTGTATGATGCATGGAAAAATACCTGGGAAAGAAATGCTATTTACAGCGACCCGGCCATGTACTGCAGGAATGCCGAATTTGAGGCAATGGCACAATTAGCCAATAAAAACAGGTACCAGGCAATGCTGCTGGTGTTTGACAAATTTGTAGGCGGAGATCATCTCATCGGCGAACTGATGTGGACTTTAACCAAAGAGAAATATGCTCATTTATTGACAGAAGTCAAAACAGAAAGAGCTGCCAACCCGAACGATGCCAGCGGAAAGTATAAAGTACATGGAGACCACGATAATGGTGTATTGTATGTAGAGAAGATATTGAAAGTGCTGGAAGAAGAAGCAGAGGTACTGCCAATTGTGGATGGTATTAATGTGATCGTATCACCCAATCCGGTAAAGGACAGAATGACGGTACAGGTGATCACTACCAAAAGTACCCGGATAAGTGTGAAAGCAGTATCTGCACAAACAAGGATGAACAAGGTATTGCAGCCCGAAACATTACTTCCTGCCGGTACTCATCGGTTCAGTATGGATATTACCGGCTTTACCGGTGCCACCGGCGATATCATTGCCGTGCAGGTAGTGGTGGATGGAGTGATGAAAACAGTGAAGGTGCTGGTAACAAAATAATGGGAGATTTCAATCTCAAACAAACAAGGTTGTCACATTGAACTTGAAAATGTGACAGCCTTGTTTGTTTTTATAAGCTGCAACCAACCATTCTCAGTTTAGCGCAGCAACTAAAATTCTTTATTCAATAAACCGGAACGCTTTTCCCAGGTGCTCCACAATGTCACCGGCCAGCATGCTTTCCATCGAAGATGACCTGGCAGCCAGGTCTCCGGCAAGCCCGTGCAGGTACACCCCAAGTATAGCCGCTTCTACAGAACTATATCCCTGCGCCAGTAATCCGGTAAGGATACCGGTAAGCACATCACCACTGCCGGCAGTAGCCATGCCTGCATTGCCGGTGCTGTTGAAGAAGCCGCGGCCATCCGATGTGGCAATGAAGCTATGATGCCCTTTTAAAATAATAAGGCAATTCAGTTCCTTCGCTTTTTGTAAAGCCAGGAACACCCGGTCAAAATCATTGGCCGAAGGGCCAAATAACCGTTCAAATTCTTTGGGATGAGGTGTTAACACAGAACCGGCCGGCAACATTTTCAGCAGGTCTTTTTGCATGGCCATACAATTCAGCGCATCTGCATCCAGCACTACCGGGTGGCGGTACACATCAAAAAATTCCCGCAGCATCATTCTTGTTTCTGCAGCCATGCCTATACCGGGGCCAATGCCGATCGTTTCGTAGTGGGTAAGGTCTTCTTCCACCTTTGTCATAAAAGAGGAATTGAAATCGGTGAACACCATCGCTTCAGGAACGGTGGTTTGCAGTATTTCATACCCGCAGGCAGGAATATGACAACTAAGCAAACCCACACCACTGCGTAAACAGGCTTTGGCTGACAACACCGCCGCACCCATTTTGCCATAGCTGCCTGCTACCAGCAATGCATGACCAAAATGTCCTTTATGCGCAAACGCATTCCGTGGTTTATAAACAGAATGGATGATGGTATCATCCAGCAATTCAAACCGGTTGTGCAATTGTTGTATGAATCCGTTGTGCAAACCAATATCCAGTAAATGTATTTGCCCAATGGCCTCCTCATTCTCCGCAAAGAGAAAAGCAGGTTTATAACACTGAAAGCTCAGCGTATGATGGGCGTTTATTCTTGGCTGACCTTTGGAGGAACGGTCGGTAAACAACCCACTGGGAATATCAACCGAAACTATGGTGCGGCCGGAAGCATTGATATGTGCTACAAGCTGGGCCGTAACACCCTCCAGGCCACGGTTAAGACCCGAACCAAACAGGGCATCCACAATGATCTGTCCTTCGGGAAATTGATGAAAGTTTTGTTCGCTTTGTACAAAATGAATATCAGCTTGCGGCAGTTTATGCAGGCGGGCCAGGTTGGTTTGAAAGTCCTGGGTGCCAAGATGACCAAATTCAAGAATATGAATGGTAACAGTAAAACCTTTTTCGATCAGTAACCGGGCAATGGCCAATCCATCTCCTCCATTATTGCCTTTGCCGCAGAAGATAGCGAAGGAACCGGCATCCGGGTATTGCTGCAACAACCATTCGGCGCATTTAGTGGCTGCCCTTTCCATCAGTTGAATAGAAAGGATCGGTTCGTTCTCAATGGTGTATTGGTCCCATTGGCGTATTTCTTCAGCAGAAAGGATCTTCATATCGTTATAAAGGTACAACCCGTACGGTATTTCTTATCCGGAGGCCCCCCTGAAGGGCAGGGGTATCAGTAAAATTTACTTAGCGGATTTCTTCCTGGAGGGAGGATCTGCCTTTACCGGCTTCAGCAAGGTCTGCTTTAAACTGTCAATTTCATCCGATTCAGGCACCTGCTGCTGCATATAGTCACCAAAAATATCGTAGCAGTGCTGCGCCTGACTATAGATGCTTCGGGTAAAACGGTTACCAAGTATAATGATGGTAACTTTTTCATCCATCAGCCGGGTAAAGGCTGCATTACAGCCATGCCATTTACCAAAATGATACACCACCTTTTTGCCATTAGGTAATAATTGCAGCCGCCAGCCAAGGCCATAATTATGTACAGAAGGTTTTTCTAAACTATATGGAGCAAAAGCGGAATCAAGCAGCGAAAGACGCACCACCTGCCCGGTGTAGAGGGCCTGGTCCCACTTTAGCAGGTCACGGGGAGTGGTATAGATATTCTTATCACCGTAAGTGCCATCTAAAAAATCATATTCCCAATAAGTGCCTTTGGGTGTAAAAGAGGGAGTGGCGGTAAGGGTGTCCTTCCGGGTAAATACATACGTATGTTTCATTTGTAGTGGAATAAAGAAAAACTCCCTCATATAATCCGGGAAGGTTTTACCCGTGATCTGCTCCACTATCATCGCCAGTAACACATAATTGGTATTACAATAATTAAAACGGGTGCCAGCGGGGTACGCTTTATCCGGCTTTACCTCGATCATCATTTTCAGCATATCCTCATT
>CALSAT010000284.1:0-5507 GCA_943372905.1 Bacteroides fragilis
GAAAGTTATGGTGTAAATTCGTGCCTTCTATGAAGAAGATCGAACTGGAAATAGTGGCTTTGTCTCACAGCATTACGCAGACTCATTCGTATGCCGTGGTCCTGGGCGAAGTAAACGGACTAAGGCGCTTGCCTATCGTTATCGGAGGCTTTGAAGCTCAGGCCATTGCGGTGGCACTGGAGAAAATGCAGCCCAGCAGGCCCCTTACCCACGACCTGATGAAGAACTTCATGAATGCCTTTGCCATCAACCTGCATGAGATCATTATCTGCGATCTCCAGGAAGGTATCTTTTACTCCAAACTCGTTTGTTCCGGCGAAAATGACACCGTGGAAATAGACTCCCGCACTTCTGATGCAATAGCCCTGGCGGTTCGCTTTGGCTGCCCTATTTACACCTATGAAAATATACTGGAGAGTGCCGGCATCATGATGGAAGACACGGCCTCCGGAACCACCAGTAAGAAAAAGAAAGGCAAACAGGAAGTAATGGTGGAAGAAGATGGCCCCACGGGGAATGAAGACCTGAAAACCATGACCATAGAAGAATTGAATAACCTTTTGAATGAAGTGCTGGATAATGAAGACTATATCAGGGCGATTGCTATACGGGATGAGATCAACAGCCGCAATAAAAAGAGATAGCCCTTTTGTGGTATCACGGTTACGGCATTAATGGTTAGATTTGCTTCCTTATTTTTTTAATCCGAATATACCCAAGATCATATTTTAAAATCCACCGTTCCGTGATAGCTTATCCTAACTGTAAAATCAATCTCGGGCTTCATATCCTGGAAAAACGGGCCGACGGCTACCACAACCTGGAAACCATCTTCTACCCCATTTCATTAAGTGACATACTGGAGATCATCGAAAATAAGAACCCGGAAAACAGCCCCTCTTTTCCGCTTTCCACCAGCGGGCTGCCTATACAAGGAAACACATCTTCCAATCTGTGTGTAAAGGCGTACAAACTGCTGAAAAAGGATTTTCCAAAAATGCCCTGGGTAAGGGTGCATATCCACAAGATCATTCCTATTGGGGCTGGTCTTGGCGGCGGAAGTTCCAACGGCGCATTTGCCCTGAAAATGTATAACGAACTTTTCGACCTTAAAATATCACAGGATAAAATGCTGGAGTATGCAGCCCTGCTTGGCAGCGATTGCCCCTTTTTCATCCTGAACAAACCCTGTTATGCTACCGGGCGGGGCGAAATGCTGAATGAGATTTCATTGGATCTTTCCGGTTATAAGTTTGTAGTGGTAAACCCCGGTATCTATATCAATACAGGTGATGCCTTCCGCGATATTGTTCCGGCCATTCCGGAAAAAAGACTTACAGCGATCATACAGGCACCGGTTACAGACTGGAAAGAGTTACAGGTAAATGATTTTGAAAAACCAATCTTCCGGAAATTTCCGGAAGTGGCAGCTGTAAAGCAGCAACTGTACAATGCCGGGGCCGTTTATGCCTCTATGAGTGGCAGCGGCAGCACGGTGTTTGGCATATTTAAAAAAGACATACCTGTACAACTGTCTTTTCCACCAAGTTATTTTGTAAAGGAGCTAAACAGCTAACTCGAGCAAACTGTCGACATCTAGTCTTTCGGTAACCATTCGTAATTCGCCATTAGCATTTACCGGCCATTGCTCTCTTGGCTTATCCCAGTACAATTCCACTCCATTCTTATCCGGATCATCAAGATAGATAGCCTCAGATACACCGTGATCGGACGCACCGGTAAGCGGATAACCGGCGTCAATCAATCGTTTTAATATCACCGCCAGGTCCTTTCTTTCCGGGTATAAAATAGCTGTATGGTATAAACCAGGTGCCTTCTCTGGTGCAGGCCCTGCTCCTTTACTATGCCAGGTGTTGAGACCGATATGATGATGATAACCACCGGCAGAAATAAATGCGGCACTGTCCCCAAATTTTTGCTGCACTTCAAAGCCCAGCAAATCCCTGTAAAACTTCAGCGACCGTTCAAGATCTGAAACTTTTAAATGTACATGGCCAATGCGTGTATGGGTGGGAATGCTGTAGGACATAGGAAATACTTTATTGGCTGGCAAATTACTGAATGTGCGGAGATACAGGACAATCTTATTAACACACCCCTATGTACTTTTCTTCCTGTTGGCTGATAAATATTTTTTATCCAGCTCCTTCAATTCACTGTCACTTATCCTTATTTCCAGCAGGCCTCGGATATTATTATAAATATCCGCAGGTACCCATTCCGGAAAGGCCTGCTTAGTTACCTCCGCGTCTGCCAGGTGCTCATAGAAAGAAACTCCTGCTGCATTCCACAGGTCTTTATCTTTTTGACTAAAACACCATTCAGCAAATGAATAGAGTTCCTTCAGCCTGTTCGTATCATTGAGTTCATGAGCTTTCCTTGTAGCTGGCAATACCTCAATGAATACATCATAGATAGTGGTGTCAGGCTTCTCAAACTCTTGTTTCATCGCTGGCAATAATTCGATTGCTTTTTTCCTCCAGGTGCTCATAAAAAAAAGAGTTGCAGATTCAATTAACTTCCGCCTTCACCCATAACCATTCATGCTTCAATCGTACAGAGCGACCCTTAGACGGATTAAACCCTCTCTCCTCGTCGTAGATACAGGGAATTACTTCCTTACCAGTTGCATCTACATAGCCAATCTTTCCTTTCCTGACCACTTTAACTAACCCATCACTGTACCAGGAATGATCAACAAAGTCATAGATAAAGGGAACCACTTCTTTTCCTTGGCGGTCTATAAAGCCATAGAATTTACCCTTTTGTGCTCCAGCTATTGGCTTCTCAAAATTTCTTACTTCCTCGTACTCAAAAGGTATCACTATCGCTCCGGTTGAATCCAAATACCCATATTTCTTATTCAGTATAGCTCTGATATAACCGTTGTAAAAACGGTCCTCTATACTTTCATACTTGATGGGAATAACCTCCCGGCCATTGATATCCACTATACCAAATTTTTTCCCTTTTTCTACCCGCATGCGGCCGTCATACATCCAGCCGATTTGGTCAAACTGCGGAACTACTGCCACCTTACCAGCATAATCCATCCAACCCCACAAACCATTTTGCCGGAAAGCAACAAAGCCAGGTACCTGCGGACTGCTGAGAGCTTCATACTCGCAGGGTATTACTAGCTTGAATGACCGGTCAATTAGTCCTTGCTTTCCATTTCTTTCCACCATCGCTACCCCGGTTTTGTGATGGAAATTTCGAATGTGATCATAAGCAATAGGCATTACCTCCGTTCCATTTTTTTTAATCACCCCATACAAATTAAATCGTTGTACCAAATAATACCCCTCCAGGTAATCAAACTGTTTTATGCCACTTTCTATCATTTGAATATGGTCATAGATAATAGGCAATACAATTCTTCCCGATCCATTTACCAGCCCACGTAATTGGCTTCTCGTTACCACTTGCCGGCCATCCGGCAGTTTTTTATCCTCTGCTTTCCATTCCTCCCAGGAGCGGTTGCAAGGGCCCGATAGTTCAGCATTGGTATTGATACATTGCACTTCCCCATCCAGCACCACCCTTGCCAGCCCCATGTAAAAATCTGTCGCATCTTCATACACGCAGGGGATCACTTCCCGGCAGGTAGTATCTATAAAACCCCACTTTTTATCCCTGCACACCCTGGTAAGCCCGTTATGAAACACAGGTTCGCAATAATCATACACAGGCGGCAGCACCTCCTTGTACGATGCATCAATAAAACCAAACTTGCCATCCTTTCTCACTGAATAATAACCGGCTGTTGTTCTGTTCTCGGGGTCATTGTGGAATTCATAGCTCTCCAATCTTGCATAATCGTACACTTTGGGCGAATATGACCTTTTCTCCTCCGGGTCATATACCAAACGTATTTTTTTCTGTTGATAAAAGGCAACCCGGTTGTTGCGCAGATGTTCTGCTGACTCGTATATCATCGGTACGATCTCTTTCCCTTCTTTAGTAATTACGCCATACAGGCTGTCCTTCACGGCCAGCACATCTCCTTTCAATGGCCACAAACCATCATACTCCACCGGCAATATAATGTTACCCAGTGTATCTATCAAGCCCATCAAATCTCCCTGCTGGGTGGTTATATCCGGCCAATTTCCACCAGTCCTTTTTGCAGGCGCAGATTGCATACTATATATCTTATAGAAGCCGTCGAAAATATATTCGTGTAATGGAGTAAACCGGTAAATCAACTCTCTGCTAAAAGAAGCTGGCAGAGGAATAGCTCCTTTCGGAAGTTCAGCAGGTTTTAGTTTTCCGTATTTACGGGTAAGTTCTTCCAGGCTGCTTTTTGTGTTAAATGCTTTTACTATTGTTCCATTGCGATGGCGAAACAAGTAAACGTTTGGTGCTGGTGGTGGCAGTACTGAACTCCATTGCAATGCCCTCGGTCTTGTCATTTCATAATGATTCACTTCATCATTCCAGCGGCCCAGGTTATCTATCTCTATCAGCTGCACATCATTATAATAGGGATGGAAAATAATGGCCGGTTCTGCAGGTTTCCGTCCTTTGGGATCCTCAAACTGGCCTGCAACTGTAAGCCCGGAAAATAGAAGGAAAAGCACTGAAGTAAATCGAAAAATTAGCTGGATGTGCATGGCTGGCTATTGATTGGTAATATAAAAGAAATCAATTCTGCTGAATGCAGATGCATTTTTACCAACAAATTCATACGGAGAGGCTTATTCTTAACCAGTGACACCTGCTCTTTAATAAATGCCTGCTCCGGTCTTTTCTGAATCAGCTACAAAAAAAAGCCCTTTATACATCCCCAACCACCTACTTAAGCAGGCTTTTCAATTCCACCACCTCAAACTCCGGCGAGGAATAGAAACAATGCTTTAGAATAGGCATATGTCCGTTACCAAACAGCACCAGTATCCTGTCTGACGACGAAGGCCTCGTGCGGAGAATATTATTAAAGATGCGCAGGTTTCGGTTGTACCACCAGATTGAAAGCGCATCTGGCCCCTGCTGACCACTTCCATTATCCGCAATGTCGGCAGTACTGAAACCGCTGGAGAGGTAATGCCCGTGCATCCGTTGCAGGGTGGATGGTTCAGCCATTTGTAAGAAAATCTCCAGCATGGTAAGTCCCAGTTCCACCGAATCGGAGGCCTTGTACCACTCGCTGTATTTTTTGCTCCAGTACTGGTCTCTTACTGAATCCACCGGCACATTAACATCCCATAGAGAATCGATCCAGCTGTATTTCGTGCGGTATTCCATGGAGAATGGCCATGTATCTACCGAATACAGTTTAGGATGCTGGTGCTGCCGGGCTATACGAAAACCAAGCTGGAATATCTCATTACGTCCCAATACATATCTGTCTGCCAGGTATTCTTTATACATCGAATCTATCCAGGGGCCATCGTTGGACTCAACATAGATGCGGGTGGGCTTAAACCTTTTGATGACTGCGGCCATTTCTTCAAGTTCCCGCTGGCGTTGCGGAGATTTTACAT
>CALSAT010000285.1:0-5485 GCA_943372905.1 Bacteroides fragilis
CGGTAAATGGTGTCGTAAAAATTCTTTTAACCATCATTTCTCAAATTGGTCAAAGTAAAAAAAATCCTTGTCTGGCAAGGTTTTGCTTTGATAATTCAAATTATTTCCTCCACCTTTGCCGTTAACCTGCCTGTCGGTAGGCAGGTAAATCCAAGCATAATTAATGGGACTTTTTAACTGGTTTACACAAGAAATAGCCATCGACCTGGGTACGGCCAATACCCTCATCATACATAACGACGAAGTAGTAGTAAATGAACCAAGCATTGTTGCCCTCAACCGCAATAACCCCAAGGAGGTGCTGGCGGTAGGCAAGAAGGCCCTGATGATGCATGAGAAAACCCACGAAAGCATCCGCACGGTGCGTCCGCTGAAAGACGGTGTGATAGCCGATTTCAACGCCGCCGAGCTGATGATACGGGAACTGATCAAATTGGTCTATCCCAAAAAACCGCTTTTCCCTCCCAGCTGGAGAATGATGATCTGTATTCCTTCCTCTATTACCGAGGTCGAGAAAAGGGCTGTTCGTGACAGTGCCGAGCAGGCTGGTGCCAAAGAAGTATACCTCATTCATGAACCTATGGCTGCCGCACTGGGTATTGGGATCGATGTGGAAGAGCCGGTTGGTAATATGATCATTGATATTGGTGGTGGTACCACTGGCATTACAGTGATAGCTCTGGCTGGTATCGTATGCGATCAGTCCATCCGTATTGCCGGTGACGAGTTTACTGCTGATATAATGGAAGCCCTGCGCCGCTATCATAGCTTATTGATCGGTGAAAGGACGGCCGAGCAGATCAAAATACAGGTCGGCGCAGCTATGAAGGAAATAGACAATCCGCCAGATGATTTCCCGGTAAATGGTCGTGACCTGGTGACAGGTATCCCCAAACAGATCATGGTAAGTTACCAGGAGATCGCCGAAGCCCTCGATAAAAGCATATTTAAAATAGAGGAAGCCATCCTGAAGGCATTGGAACAAACACCGCCCGAACTGGCGGCTGATATTTACCGCCGGGGGCTGTACATCACCGGTGGAGGAGCCCTGCTGCGGGGATTGGATAAAAGACTGGCTAATAAGATCAAGCTGCCGGTACATATTGCCGATGACCCGCTGAAAAGTGTGGTAAGAGGAACTGGTATTGCACTGAAGAACTATGACAGGTATCCTTTTGTAATGAGATAAAATCAAAAGTAAGAAGTCTGAAGCCAGGGGCAGATACTCAGGGTTGAAAACCCGCTTTGATTTCAGACCTCGGACCTCCGACTTCAAACATACTCCTTTGCGTAACGTATTCCTTTTTATTCGCCGCTACATTACCTTTTTCACTTTCCTTTTTTTACAGGTGGTGGCGCTTTGGTTTCTATTTACATACAACCGGTCTCACCGGGCCCGGTTCCTGGGTTTTGCCAATGAAATGACAGGCCGCATCAACTCTCAATACAATAAGGTAGAGGACTATTTTACCCTGAAAGAAGAGAATAAGCGTATCCACCGGTTAAATGACTCTTTGCTGAACCTTCAGTCCCGGAATTTTGGTTTAAGGGACACGACCGTGAAAATGGTACAGGATTCCGTTCCATACGACACTGCCGGACACTATCGCCGTTATTTTTCCCGTCCAGCTACTGTGGTGTATAATACAGTAAATGCACAGAAGAATTATATCCAGTTGAACCGGGGATCTAACCAGGGAGTACGGGATAATATGGCTGTGATCGGTTCCGATGGCAGTGCAGTAGGGGTGGTGGTAAATGTAAGCCCCAACTTCAGCCAGGTCATGAGCCTGCTGCACGTTCAGAATACAGTAAGCGCTTCGCTAAAACGCAGTGGCGATTTTGGCACAGCAGAATGGGATGGTAAAGACCCCCGGTACTTAGTGCTGAAGAAGATACCTAAGACGGTACAGGTGCAGAAAGGCGATACAGTACTAACCAGTGCTGTATCCTTCAACTTCCCTCCCGGATATATGGTAGGTACCATTGCCGAGGTAAAAATGGACAACACCAGCGGTATGTATGTGTTGAAAGTGAAGACTGCAGCCAACTTTTACAACCTGCAGCAAGTGCATGTAATTGAAAACATTGAACGGGATGAACAGATAAAGCTATTTGAGGAAACCAAAAAGAAAATAGAAGAAGTAAAAAAGGCGCCCAGGTGAGTGACTTAGTAAAAAATATTCTCCGCTTTGCAGTATTTATTCTGCTACAGGTTTATGTGCTGAACAAAATTCCGCACCTGCACCGCTTTATTACACCTTATTTATATTACCTGTTCATCCTGTGGCTGCCTTTTTCCGTTTCCAGGCAGTGGTTGCTGGTCATCGGGTTTTTTACTGGTCTGGTACTGGATTACTTTACTATGACACCGGGCCTGCACGCCGCCGCCTGTGTACTGATCGCCTATGTGCGGCCATTCCTTATCAACATACTTACGCCCAAAGACACATCAGAGTTCAACTACCGGGAGCCCTCTCCCAAAGCCATGCAGTGGACGCCGTATGCAGTATATGTTTTTGTACTTACCCTCCTGCATCACGGGTATATGGTTTTCCTGGAATGGCTGGACTTTGGAAGCTTTCTTGATTTCCTGATAAAGGTAGTAGCCACTACCGGTATCAGTCTCTTGCTCATCTTTACAGTCGAATTATTGTTTCCCCGAAAATTAAAGTTCAGGACAAATACGGCGTAAGAAAATTCATAAGCTGGTAAGCCGAAAAGAAAATTTTCTTAAATCATTTTTTATTTACAAATAGATTTGGAAACGCCCTGTCGTAATTCGTACATTGCAATACTGTAATTATTTCTTCATTTCATACCTCATAGCCCTTACTTCGCATCCCTTATTATGTCTGCGTTCAATCAATCAAGAAGCCGAATAATCCGCCTCATTTTTCTTGTTGCCTTTATCGTTATCATAGGGCAGTTGTTTTATTTGCAGGTCATTTCTGACAAATTTGGCCCCCAGGCAGATGAGAATGCTATCCTCAGAAAAACCATCTATCCTCCACGGGGCCTGGTTTTCGACAGAAACAGGCAGGCCATTTTGAATAATACACTTACTTATGACCTGATGGTGACCCCTTCCCAGGCAAAAGGAATAGATACCGCCTTTTTCTGCCGACTGATGGAGATAGATACGGCCGAATTCAGGAAAAGGATCATTGCAGCCATCATTAAAAACAAATCGTTTCGTCCTTCTGTCTTTGAAGCATCGCTGCCACCACAAAAGTATGCCCGTATACAAGAGAATCTCTGGCGGTTTCAAAATGGTTTTTACATCCAGGGCCGCCCCATACGTTCTTATCCATTTAATGCCGGGGCAAACATTTTTGGATATATAGGGGAGGTGGATTCTAATTACCTTAGAAAGCACAGTGAAGAAGGATATCAAAGCGGCGACTATGCCGGCATGACGGGCCTGGAAGCCAGTTATGAAAAAGCATTAATGGGTGAAAGAGGGGTGCAGGTACTGATCAAGGACCAACTGAACCGCATTCAGGGCTCTTATGAAAACGGAGCCAGGGATGAAGAAGCAGTTGCGGGCAGTAACCTGTATACCAGTCTGGATATAGAGCTGCAGGAATTCGGTGAAAAGCTAATGGAGAATAAAGTAGGTTCCATAGTGGCCATTGATCCCAAAACAGGCGGCATCATCAGTATGGTGAGTAGTCCTACTTACAATCCCGGTTACCTTACCGGCCCGGAGCGCCGCAGGCATTTCTCGGAACTATACACCGACGCAAGACTTCCTTTATTGAACCGGGCTGTGAATGCCAGCTATGCCCCGGGTTCTACTTTCAAAACATTACAGGCATTGGTGGGCTTATCCGAAGGAGTAATTAATACAAGAACGACATTCAGTTGTGGAGGAGCTTTTTATGGTTGCGGTGGTGGTAAACCCATGGGTTGTCTCGATCCGGGAACTTACTACCTGGCCACCGGCATCACTCATTCCTGCAACACCTATTTTGCTAATGTAATGCAGCGGGTAATCAATAACCCCAAGTACCCGAATGTGGACAGCAGCCTTCGGGCCTGGAACAATTATATGTCTGCATTTGGGCTGGGCCACCGCCTGGGTGTAGATGTGCCCACGGAGCAGAAAGGAATGATACCGACACCGGAATTTTTTAATAAAACATATGGTTCAGGTAAATGGGGCTTTTGCACCTTTCGTTCCGTAAGCATCGGACAGGGAGAAGTAACAGCCACCCCATTGCAGGTGGCTAATGAAATGGCCTATATCGCCAATAAAGGCTGGTACATCATTCCGCATATTGTTGATTCCATTGAAGGAGGAGATAAATATGGCCTTCTTGAAAAATACAAAAATCGGATCACGCCTATCAACCTGGATGACAGCATTTTTGAAGCCGTGCATGATGGTATGCAGGGTGTAATGGAAGGTGGGACCGGAAGAGGATCGAAAGTAGAGGGCATCACCATTTGTGGGAAAACAGGAACTGTAGAGAATTATTATCGCGGAGTAAAACAACCCAACCACTCCTTCTTTTGTGCCTTTGCACCGAGGGAAAACCCCAAGATCGCTATTATGTGTGTGGTGGAAAATTCCGGCCGCTTTGGAGGTACTTATGCTGCACCTATTGTGAGCCTGATGATCGAAAAATATATCAACGATACTATTTCTGCCAAAAGGAAAGCATTGGTAGATCGAATGTCAAAGATCAATCTTATACCAAAACTGATGCTGGACAAGATGCGGGCAAAGGACTCGCTGGCAAAGGCAAGAGAAGAAGAAAAGGAGTTGAATAAGGAATTGAAAAACATCAGGGATACGTTGCAGTCAGAAGATAACCCCTCAGCAGCAGAGGTGAAAGAGGGTAAAAAAAAGGATAATAAACCGGCGAAAGATACGCAAAGCAAAAAGCCGGTGCAGCCAGATATGCTTATACCTGACAGGCAAAAAGAACCCATATTGAATTCCAAAGACTCTGTTAAGAACTAGTACCGGTAGAAACATGAACCGACAAAACCCTACGATATCAAAAGGAATTGACTGGAGCCTTGTTTGGATCTACGTCCTGCTGGTAGCCATTGGTCTTACAGCCATTTTTGCAGCCACTTATAAGGAGGGGGATCCTGTTATGCAGAGTTTTTTGAAGTTCAGAACAGATTACAGTAAACAGTTTTACTTTTTTGTGATTGGTACGGTGCTGGCAATGGTTATTCTCTTGACAGACAGCAAATTCTTTTCTGCTACCGCCAACCTGGGATATGCAGCAGGTATATTCGCTTTGCTGCTGGTATTCCCATTACATTCGGATGTAAAGGGTACCAAGTCTATCATCAAGCTGGGAGCTTTCAATTTTCAGCCTGCAGAGTTTTGTAAAATATTTGTAGCACTGGCATTAGCCAAATACCTGTCGAGGCCGGAAACAGATTTTTCCAAAACCCGTTCCCAGCTCATTGCAGCAGGTATTGCCTTGTTTCCGGCCGCACTTACCATTTTGCAAAGTGA
>CALSAT010000286.1:0-5478 GCA_943372905.1 Bacteroides fragilis
TGCAATGGACCCAAACCGTTTTCGCCCCATACTTTTCCTTTAACTCCTTTCTTATTTCTTCATACGGATTTATAGCAGCGATGATGGCGATCTTCCCATCCCGGGCAAGCTCATTCGCCAGTTTACCCAATCTTCTTATGTTTTCATGCCGGTCTTCTTTGGAAAAGCCCAGGTCTTTGCAGAGTGTTTTCCGGTATTCGTCGCCGTCAATGATCTCCGCAGTAAGGCCCTCCGCTTCCAGCAGTGGTACGACCAAGCGGGCTATAGACGATTTTCCAGCGCCGGATAATCCGGTCATTTGAATGAGCAGCATAGTGCTGTAATATAGTGCAGGTTTTCGCAAGGGTAAAAAAATATTGTCATAGTTTGCAGATGAATGAAGAAAGCCTTTCTCCAACTGCATGCGGCTGTTTTTCTGGCCGGTTTTACCGGTATCCTGGGCCGGCTCATTTCTTTGAATGAGGGGATGATCGTATGGTACAGGCTATTGTTTACTGCAGCTACTATGTGGATTTTATTCAGCCTGATGAAGAGATTGGAACGGATCGCTTTGGCGGATATATTCAGGATAGCCGGGGTGGGTTTTATTGCGGCTATGCACTGGGTCACTTTTTATGGTTCTATAAAGTATTCCAATGTATCGGTGTCGCTGGTCTGCTTTTCCTCTATCGGTTTTTTTACGGCGTTATTTGAACCATTGATACTGCGCAAGCGGATAAAATGGATCGAGTTACTTCTGGGGTTGATAACGCTCAGTGGTATTTATATCATTTTTCATTTTGATACGCAGTATAAAACAGGGATCATCCTGGGGCTTATTTCGGCAGTGCTGGCGTCGCTGTTCCCTATTTTCAACCGGGAGTTTCTAAAGCGGATCAATGTGGAAACAATGCTTACCTGGCAGCAAACAGGCGGCTTTTTGTTGTTGTCAGTATTGCTGCCATTTTATTTGCAGGAATTTCCTACGCCTCAATTCATTCCGGGCTGGGAGGATATTGGCTGGCTGCTGGTGCTGTCCTGGTTCTGTTCGGTGGTGGCCTTCCAGCTTTCCGGAAATGCCCTGAAGCGGTTGTCTGCGTTTACGGTGAACCTGACATTTAACCTGGAGCCGGTATATGGGATCATCCTGGCCTTTATGGTGTACAAAGAAAACCAGTTTTTGAGTAAATGGTTCTTCGTGGGTTTTGGTATTATTGCGGTAGCGTTGATCATTCATATTTATTTATTAATAAAAGTAGAACGAAAACTGACTGAGCATGCAGCCGACTGAGTATCACGGTAAAATAATACAATACTATAAGGATACGGAAAACGCCTACAAGGATTCCTGGGACCTGAACAACAGCCTGGCCATTCATTATGGGTATTGGGATAATGAGGTGAAATCGTTTCCCGAGTCATTGATAAGAATGAATGAAGTGATGATGATGGCGGCAGCAATAAAACCATCTGACGTGGTATTGGATGCAGGCTGCGGAGTGGGTGGCAGCAGTATTTTTTTAGCCTACACATTAGGGTGCAGGGTAACAGGGATTACACTCAGCGAAAGGCAGGTGCTGCAGGCAACAGCTAATGCGAAGAAAAAAGATGTACATGAACTGGTGGATTTTAAACAAATGAACTATTGTGCCACTGATTTTCCAGATGCCAGCTTTGATGTAGTATGGGGCTGCGAAAGTATTTGTTATGCAGACAGTAAAGAGCAGTTCATTAAGGAAGCATTTCGTTTGCTGAGACCCGGAGGAAGATTGGTGGTGGCAGACGGTTTTGTTTCAGTATTGGAAAATAATGACAACCCTGTCATCCGGCAGTGGCTGGATGGCTGGCAGGTAAATTACCTGGAAACCCCGGAACGCTTTACCGCTTTTATGAAAGAGGCAGGATTTCAGCTCATCAATTACCGTAATATTTCAAAAGAAGCCTCTCATTCTTCCCGGCGCTTATACCGGTTTTATTTCCTGGCCAGCTTGTACCTCGCATGGAAGAAGATCAATTTTTCCAAACCTGCTACAGAGATGCAGAAGAAAAATATCAGGGCCTGTAAGTTTCAATATAAGGGGATGAAGAGAGGCTTATGGCAATATGGCCTTATCACGGGGACAAAACCCTGACTGCATTTATCCTTAATCCTTTAACTTAGGTACTACAAAACTTTCTGCATGAAGAAGATCACCCTTTTCACATTCTGCCTGTTTGTTATCCAATACGTTTTTGCGCAAAAGAAACCGCTCGACCACTCGGTGTACAATAGCTGGCAGCATATAGGCGAACGGATGATCAGCAACGATGGGAAATGGGTGGTCTATACAGTTGATCCGCAGGAAGGAGATAATGAACTGGTGATACAATCTGCTGATGCCAAATACAAAAAGTCGGTGCCAAGGGGATATAGTGCCTTAATTACTGAAGACAGCCGCTATGTGGTTTTTAAAATTAAGCCCTTCTATAAAGATACCCGGGAGGCGAAGATCAAAAAGAAGAAAGCTGAGGATTTCCCTAAAGACTCCTTTGGAATAGTAGAGTTAGGGAAAGAAGAAATCTGGAAGACGGAGAAAGTGAAAGGGTACAAAACGCCTCAAAAAACTTTTGGCTGGGTGGCCTACCAACTGGACAAACCAGTGGACCAACCCGGCAAACCTAAAGCAACAGAAAGTAATAATGGGAAAAAGGTGGCGGATAGCTTGAACAGGGTCATTGACTCGCTTAAACAGATCATTGAATCAATCCCCGTGCGCAAAAGCAGGAAGCGGGGCCTGGATAGTGATGAAGCTTCTTTCTCAGACGAATCATCCTACACCGAAGAATATGAAGATGCAGATGGCGATGAAACGGGGAGCCTGCCGGCGGAAAAAGGAAACGACCTGGTGCTGCGCAAATTAGAAACAGGGGAAGAGATCGTTTTTTATAAAGCATTGGAATACTATTTCAGTAAAACGGGTGATAAGCTGGTGGTGGAAAAAGCCAAAGACCCGCTTGATTCACTGAGTAAACATTCCGTTTTGCTGTATGATCTGAAAGATGGTACAACCACCACCCTGGTAAATGGGGGAAATGATTTTAAGAACTTTGCCATGACAGATGATGGTTCTCAAATTGCTTTCCTCGCTGAAAGGGATGCCCGTCCCAAAGACCTGCAAAAATTTTACCGCATCTGGTATTTTAAAACCGGGATGGACAGCGCCACTTTGTTGGCAGATAAGAACACCGTTGATATGCAACTGGGAATGACGGTAAGTGAATTCGGGAACCTGAATTTCAGTAAAAATGGTAAACGACTTTTCTTTGGCATTGCGCCCATTCAACCACCAAAGGATACCAGCATTATTGAAATAGATAAACCCAAATTGGACATCTGGCACTATAATGATGACTATTTACAAACAGTGCAGTTGCAACCCATGCGATTGCGGGCGGCCCAACAGGAAAATTTCCTGGCCGTATATGACCTGGAAAGAAAAACCATCAAACAATTGGGCAGTAAAGAGATACCGCAAGTATTACAAACCAATGAGGGGGATGGAGACATATTTGTTGGGGTAACAGACTATGGTAAAAGGATTGAAAGTCAGTGGCGAGGCAATACGTTAAAAGATATTTATGCGATCGATGTAAATACTGGTGGCAAAAAACTGGTGAAGGAAAATTTGTTTGGCCAGGTATATCCATCTTCTACCGGAAAATACATCATGTGGTATGACAGGAAGGAGAAGAATTATTTTACCTGGGACGGGACAACAACGAGAAATATCACTTCCGGCATTAAAGTGCCATTGTACCAGGAAGATTGGGATACGCCGGATGAGCCTCAGCCATATGGAGTGATGGGATGGCATGAAGGGGATTCGGCGGTGTATGTGTATGACAGGTATGATGCTTGGAAACTTAATTTAGAAGACAGGATTATTTCGATTAATATAACAAAATCCGGTCGGCAAAATAAGTTAATACACCGAAATATTATAACAGATTCTGAAAAGCGGTTCTTTGAAAGAGGCGATGAATTAGTAATGCAGGTATTAGATGAAAAAAGCAAAGGAGCAGGACTTCTATTGTTGGATATTAATAGCCTCAGTTCAGGGTTAGTAAAACTGTCGTATAACAGTGATTCGATTATCAACTTTACTTTTGGGTCTTTTGTATTTTCCAAAGGGAAAGGGATAACCGACAAAACATTCTTATATACAAAAGAAAACTTTCAGGAAACTCCTGATCTATACCACTCTTGGTTTCCTATTTTCTTTTATGATAAGAATAATATGTATAACATTTTAGGTGCGGCTTGTAGTGAAGTCAAACTTTCCTCCATCAACCCCCAGCAAAAAGACTATAACTGGGGCACCGCTGAACTCTTTAAATGGAAGGCTTACAATGGCAAAGAGGCTACCGGAATTGTGTACAAGCCCGAAGACTTTGACCCCAAGAAAAAATACCCGATGATCGTTTACTTTTATGAGAAGCTGAGCGATGGGTTATATGACTATAAAGAACCGGCCCCAATCCGCAGTGCGGTGAATGTTCCTTTCTTTGTCAGCCGGGGCTACATCATCTTTATGCCGGACATTGAATACAAGACAGGCTATCCGGGTAAGAGTGCGTATGATTATATTGTTAGCGGTACCAGGGCATTGGTAAAACAAGGCTGGGTGGATAGTACGAATATGGCCCTGCAAGGCCATAGCTGGGGTGGCTACCAGGCGGCACAGGTGGCAACTATGACGAAGCTTTTCAAAGCGGTGTGGGCCGGGGCGCCTGTTGCGAATATGACAAGTGCTTATGGCGGTATAAGATGGGAGAGCGGAGTGGCGCGGCAGTTTCAGTATGAGAAAACACAGAGCCGCATTGGCGGCACTTTGTGGGAAAAGCTACCGCTGTACCTGGAAAACTCTCCATTGTTTCATTTGAATAAAGTGACTGCCCCGATGGTCATCATGCATAATGATGCCGATGGGGCTGTTCCCTGGTACCAGGGCATTGAATTGTTTACAGGGCTTCGTCGCCTGGGTAAAAAGGTCTGGATGTTCAATTATAACGGGCAGGGCCATGGCCTCACCCAGCGGCCTGATATGCTGGACTACCAGATCCGGATGCAGCAATTCTTCGACTGGATACTGAAAGGGGATAAACCTGCCAAATGGATCACTGAGGGAGTGCCGGCCATGAAGAAAGGAAAAGAGTGGGGGCTGGAGATAGTGGATTAGTTAATTAGTTTATTAGTTAATTGGGTCTTTCTATTCCATATTTTCCGAAAGATTATCACTTTTCCTATAAACGGGTTATTCCTGATAAACCAATTAACAGATAAACTGATAAGCCGATAAATACCTCTAAGCTGCAATCGTTATGAATTTCACCAAACTTCTCTTTGCCACCGGCAGTAAGGTTTCATCCAACGGGTAGCTCAGTTCTGTTTCTATGGAATACACTGCGGGGTTTGGCAGGTCTTTGCGATGACGGATCAGTTCTGACTTAATATGCTCG
>CALSAT010000287.1:0-5464 GCA_943372905.1 Bacteroides fragilis
AATGCAGGATCAACCCGTTGGGCGATTGTAAGGTGATCTCCACCCATGACCAGGAAGTTGGTGGAGAGAGTGGCCAGGTATTCATGGGGGCCTACTTTCCGGCCAAGGAAGATTATGCCATAGAAATAGGCGAGAGTGGATTGAAAGTAGCCGAAGCCCTGCAAAAGAATGGCGTTATGGGCCGCTTTGCGGTAGATTTTATTTCTGTAAAAGAACCCGATGGCTGGAAACATTACGCTATTGAGATCAACCTTCGCAAAGGCGGAACCACTCATCCATATATATTATTAGAGTTTCTTACTGATGGTGACTACGACTACGAAAATGGACTGTACCTCACCGCCAACCGGCAAACCCGCTACTATTTTTGCTCAGACAACCTGTGCAGCGAAAAATACAAGGGCATCACACCGCCTGATCTTATTGATATAGCCATGTTGCATCACCTGCACTACGATGGCACCTCGCAGGAAGGAGTGATGTTTCACCTCATTGGTGCTCTGTCCCAATACGGTAAACTGGGAGTAGTGTGCATTGGCAGCACACCCGAGCGGGCCCGTAATTTTTATGAGCAAACGGTAAAGGTGCTGGACGGAGAATGCTGACCTGGCTTTACAAGCCCAGCACTTCTTTCAATTTTCCATATCCGCTTCTGCTTACCGGCACTTTTACCCCTGTACGAAGTACTGCTACATGATTATCTTTTTCATACGGATCGATGCGGGTGATCTGCTGCACATTTACAATATAAGAGCGGTGGCACCGGGCAAATAATTGCCCATCCAGTGATTGTTCAAAATGCGCCATCGTTTTATTTTTCAGGAAATACCCTTCTGTGGTGTGGATCTTTACATAGTCATCGGCAGCTTCTAAGTAAAACACATCATGTACCGGAATGATCTTGATCTTGCTGCCATTCTTTACCACAATACGCTGACTTTGGGAAGGCGACAAGGAAGCTGATTCTATCAGTTCCTGCGTGGCTTTTTCAGTAACGTTTGATTTCTGTTCTGCCCATTTAGCCAAAGCCTTGTCAAACCGGTCCTGGTTAAAGGGTTTTAATAAATAATCTACCGCATGAGATTCAAATGCTTTGATGGCATATTCATCAAATGCGGTGGTAAAAATTACTGATGGAGGCTGCTCAATAAGCTCCAGCATTTCAAACCCTGTGATCTTGGGCATTTGAATGTCAAGAAAAATAAGGTCTGGCTGATGCTGCTGTATAGCTTTTACACCTTCAAATCCATCACCGCATTCCTGCATCACTTCCAGGTGCGGGTGCTTTTGCAAAAATTCCTTTACAATACTTCTTGCCAGGGGTTCGTCGTCTATGATAACTACTTTGCTCATTTTATAGTCTTTAATTTTTATCAGCTCACGGAAGATTTAAAACCCTTCGTGAGTTTTTTACACCTGCGGTATTTTCACCACCGTGATAAATATATTTTCTTTTGCTTCTGTTGTCAGGAGGTCCGTACGGGCAAAAAGCAAATACAGCCTGCGCTGGACCGATTTTAACCCAAACCCTGTTCCCTTTTTTGGAGAAGACGTTTCCGGATCAAAAGGATTCATCACTTTAATGACAAGGTTATTCTCTTCTTTAGCTGCATACAGTTGTATCACTGTTTCGCCGGTAGTATCATACAGGCCGAATTTGATCGCATTTTCCACAATTGGCTGCAACAGCAATGCTGGCAGCTTCAGCGGCAGGGTGTTATCATCTATTTCGGTATGAGTGGCCAGGCGGTTGCCAAAGCGTACCTTTTCTATATCTAAATATAATTGGAGGTATTGCAGTTCTTCCTGCAGCGATACCCATTGTGTTTCTTCTTTTTTTATGGTGCCTCTTAAAAAATCAGAAAGCTGCTGTACCATTTTCCGGGCTTCTTCCGGACGGCTGCCGATGAGGGCGTTAATAGAGTTTAAGCTGTTGAACAGAAAATGTGGCTGTAATTGCTGTCTCAGTTTAAATAATTCTGCTTCACGGGCTAATTTTTCTGCGTCTGTTTTTCTTTCTTCCCTCTCTTTTTGTTCTTTTTGATTGAACCAGAGAATACTGATCATCGTCACACACCCCAGCAGAAGAAATGCAATGCTGAAACGGATAGAAAGAGAATGGCTCAGGAGATTGGGATATCCTTCATAATGACCAAGTGCTGTTTTCAGCAGCCATTTCGATAATAATAACCAGATGACAGAAAGGAAAAGGCAGATGGAGAAAATATTTATATACTGTTGTCCTTTGGGCAGATAATACCTCAGGGTGTTCATCACCAGCAGGCAGGCCAGCAACAGCAATGTATTAGCAATGGCGCTGTCAATGATAGCCGCTTTCCAGGGCAGGCCAAAGAAATGTAACACCATAATATTGTCTGCCATCATCACCAGCCAGCAAATAATAAAGATGATGCGAAACCTTGTTATGGAAAGCGGCGAATTAGACATGATTAAGCAAGGTTCAGTATTTCCAGTGTATTGCCAAATCGGATCTGCTCTGCTTTTTTATGAATGATGTGCAGGTAGGCTTCTGCATGCTCCTTTTCCTCTATTCTTGAGTATAGTTCTGCGCCATCTATCAATTCGTTCAGCTGGTATAATTCGCTTACACTGATGAACTGCCACTGTACCAGTTGCTGGTTGCGGTTAAAAAAGATCTCTTCTTCTTTCCCTCCCAATAATTGGGCTTTATGGAAGGCCTCTTCTTTACTGGTTGCCAATATCAGCCGGAGCTGTTCATCAAACTGTGCCGTATGATTACCGTCGCCACAGATAATGCGAAAAACCATTTTTGCAAGATACCAGTTCATTGTTGCAGGTTGATTGGTTTATTAGTTGATTGGGTAATTCGTCAGTCCGTGTTTAGTTCACCATGGCTTTTTTCAATCGCTGTTAACTTATTGACCGATCTTAAAAGCTTTTTATTTCAATGCCTCCGAAAATCACCGTTCCCTTCAGTACTAATACTTTAGCCGGTATTTCGGTCGGAGCGGTAACGGCCCTTTTATCTTCCAGACCACCAAATATGGTAACAGCTTCCGATTTCACTTCCCAATTGGAAGGAATGATCAGTTTAGTACCCCCGAAAATGGTCGTCATCTCAATCACGGCTTTATCTTTTAGATCTGCCTGTGAAAGATTTAGCTCAGTTCCACCAAATATGTTTACGATGTCGCCGCCCTTAAAGTCTTTGGAAAGAATATTTCTTTTAGCGCCGCCAAAGATGGAAGTGGCATCTACAAAATCATCATGGCTCCAGGTCTCTTTTTCATCCAGTATAGTGGCCCCGGAGCCGTCCCCCTTTTTTTCGTTGCACTCCATCCAGCTTTTTTTCCGGGGCCGGATGATAAGAAAGGCACCCACGATAATAAAGATCATTGGCCAGATATACCGGCGAATAGCCAGATCAGGATAAATATCACGAAGCAGGAAACCGGTGCCGACCAATATCAGGATGATCCAGGCACCGCCCTGAAAGCGGTGCTTCAGTCCGATAAAAATACCAAGGGCTATCAGAAAGGTTTGCCAGCTAAATAATAATGGGGGCAGATCGGGAACGGCCACCCGAACAAATGCTGCTACACCGATCAGGAGGATAAAAATACCCGTCCAGACATGGCCATGACCACTTTGATTCGTAATATGGTATTGCCGGTGTTCCTCCCACTTTTTGCGCCTTTCTTCCCAGCGCTGCCTTCTTTCTTCTCTCCGTTGTTCACGTTTATCTCTGTAATTATCCATTCCTGTAAAATTTTGATCAAAACTATACCCGGAATCACGAAAAGGCAAGAGGGAATGGGCATTATGCCCTTATAAGTCGGCGAACGGCAGGAATGCTGGGGTGAAAACAGCTTAGTTCATTGAGCAGCTCCATATCAATTGATAGGGATCTCTTTTTCCTTTAATGCAGGTAAAAAGAAAGCAGGTAATAAAAGGCATATTAATAGGCACCTGGCCATCGGCAAAATCAATTGCAAGGGTGCCGCTTACATAGGCTTCCGTAGAAGATGTTTCGAGGGCCTTCAATCCACGGGGAATTTCTTGTTTGCTATACCCAAGTTCGTACCGGCGATAGGCTAATCTTTCTACCAGGTTTTGTACAAAGTCTGGCTCATCGAAGGAAGCGGAGATGTGTAAATGTTTTTTCATACAAGGCGATTTAGGATAACCACCCTTTTCTTTCTTCACCTTGCCTGCTCTGCGGAGGGTATGTTAGTTACGGATTAGATGCTTCTAAAGTCGGTTTTACTTATTAAGGGAATGTGAAAGCTGGTATAAAAAAGCGGTGGATGGGTAGGAAAATCAGCAAAAAGGGTAAATAGATGTTATTTTAAAGGTCATTTGCGGGTCGCCAGGCTCATTTGTAACAAAAGGAGGAAAAAAAACCGCCCCGAATTTCGGAGCGGTTGCTATATTAACTGTCAGTAAGTTTAGAAGTTAAACCTCAATCCTAGCTGAATCTGCCAGCGGGATAACAGATCAGGACTGTCTATAAAAGTGGTTTTCAACGATGGGTCAAACTGGTAAGTAGGGGCATTATTATTATACGATACAGATAGTGGCTGGTAATAACCAGAAGTGGTAGCATATTTACGTACCCCCCATTTGCTGCTGATTAGATTGCCAAGGTTAACAATATCAACACTGAATTGAAGACTTTGCCTTGTTTTTGCATTAATGATAAGGTCTTGCAAAATACGCAGGTCCATTTGACTGTACCAGGGTGTTTCACCGCCATATTTTTCTGTGTGCTTACCTCTCAAACCACTCAGGTAATCATCCTGTGCAATGAAGGCTTTGAAAGCCTGACGCTGTATAGCCTGTGTTTGAATATTACCATCTACATCCAGTAAATTGGTAAACGTCATGTTGTCTATCTCTGCATCTGTTGGTACATAAAGGAGATCATTGGTACCAGTTCCATCGTTGTTAATATCACCACCATATACATAAGCAAACCGGTTGCCAGATGTCCAGGAACTGAACAAAGAGAAAGTAGTGGCCCATTGTTTATTTCTTCCATAATCATACCTCTTAGAAGCAGCAAGGATAAAACGGTGCGTATTGCCATACAGGGAATTAGAGTTTATGGCTTTGTTGGCATTATTCAGGATCGGGTTGCGATCAAAAGCATCACTGGAGATTTCCGCAGAAATAGAGCTCGCATCCTTCGCTATCCCATAGTTATAAGCGGCCATGGCAAACAATCCCTTTTTAAAGGTTTGCTGTGCCTGCAAAGAAAGGTTGAACTGGTATCCCTCTTTAGTATTAGTAAATACATAGGTATTAGCAGAGCCCTGGTTAGCAGGCAGGTACACACTTCTCTTATCACCGGTACCAGAATTTAATACACCAGTTGGAGTGCCTAATTTATAATTGCGCACCATCATGGCATTCACATCTTTAGTATATGCAACATCTACAGTGAAGATGGTACCGGCAGGAATTTTGAAATCCGTTCCGA
>CALSAT010000288.1:0-5418 GCA_943372905.1 Bacteroides fragilis
CAGGTTATTATCACGGTCAAGCTTCAGGTTGTGAATATGATTTTCAGGAAGCCCGCCACTTTGCTGTCCGCCTTTCTTAAATTGATAAATACGCTTACTGTTCATATGCCATTTCAGCAAGCCTTCCTGTTCATCACTGGCAAAGTAAACCACCTCGCCAATGCGTACAGCATTGTTGAATATTTTTTCACGATGTGGTTTCCATTCCGGATACAGCTGGTCAAGCTGATTGCCGCTATAAAACTTTTGTTGAGCAGGTTCCCACACAAACAGCCCGTTATCAGTAAAAACAAAATAGCGGCCATTGTCAAGTTTTTGGATGTGATGTACAGTGCCTTGACCGGATGACCCCGGCACCAGTTTGGTTTCACTTGTAAGTACATTGGTTACAAACAAACCGTTCTTGCCGGTGGTGATCACTTCTTTGGCCGACAGAGTATCTATAGTATAAATATGCAGCAGTCTTGTATCTCCTTTGCCGCTGAAGGCGCGGAAAGGAGATTGATGAAGGTTGGTTACCTGCAGCAATTTTGAAGAACTGATCCAGAGGTTATCCGAACGGTCAATAAAAATTCCGGCGATCAATTCATCCTTAAGCGGCCGAAGAACGGTGGGGTCTGGTGTGATGATTTCAACTTCTCCGGTGGCGGGCAGCAGTTTTCCCAAACCATTGTCGGTACCAAGCCACACCGTATTGCCATTTTTGTCAATGGCCACAGCGTTTATGGTCAGCGATTGTAGTTTTGTTGTTGCAAATGATGCAGCGGGTTGCCATTTGGTATTATTAAACGAACCTGTTTCCACCCGGTGGTCAAATGCCAGCACAATGGTATTGCCTGATACAGCAGCATCGTTGATGCTTTCTGTGGTTCCGGCCGATGTCAGCATTGCTGAAGGAATGGTGTTGATCACGGTGCCGGCAACAGGGTCAAAAAGTACAACACCATAACTGCGGATACCAGCCATCAGCAGCGAATTGCCCAGTGGCAGTATAAAGCTTATATCAAGCCTTGTGTTAATTCCAGGGATTGAGGTAAATATCTTTGGCTGTTGCTGACCGCTTCTGTCTAGACAGGCAATAAAATCATTTCCGCCCACCCACAGCTTTCCGCTTGTAAAGCAAAGTTTCTGTATCCATTGATTGGGCAATTGCTGTAGCAGCTTTTCAGATGCGGACGTAACTTGTATTATCCCGAGTGTACGGATGTTGATGGCATCTATCCCGGTTGGGAATACCGCAGCATAGATCGTATCACCGGGGCCATTGCAAATATCAAACACAAAATTTTCACCCAGACTGTTGGGTAGTGGTGATTTTTTTAATATATCGAAGGAAGTGCCATTAAAACGGAAAAGCCCGTCCTGCGTGCCGATCCAAATAAAACCATAAGGGTCCTGGATGGTTTTTTGAACATTGGAAGAAGTAAGTCCCTCTGAAAATGAATAGGAATCAAAAAGCAGTTGTTGCCCGAAAATACCCGTTGGTATCCAGCAAAGCAGCGCAAGGAAAAAGTGTTTAAAGGCGGGCATGGTTGGTTGTTAGTTAAAAATAATCAATTATCTTACTATAAACATAAACCACCATGTCTTCTGCAATTAAACAACTCTACGACAGGGGAGCCATCCCACCTGCCAACTGGACCATCATCATTTATCTGAATGGCGAAAGCGATCTGCTTGACGATGTAAAAAGAAATTATAACCAGGTAGCCAAATTCGGAAGTGAATTGGGCAAAGTGAATTTTGTAGTCCTGTTCGATGGCATCAAAGTTCCGGAAGAAGGAAGTGGCGCTGAGAAGGGTGATCAGAATCTTGCGCCACAACTGTATTACGTTTCACGGTATGAGAATTTTACCAATGCCACACCGCTGGAAGAATTTCCTGAACAGGAAAACCTGGCAAAAAAAGGAAGCCTGGCAGCAATTGTGCATCGGATCAAAGAAAAGTTTACAGCAAAGAAATATGGGTTTATTTATAATGGCCACGCACAGGCAGGGGGACCGGCAGTTGATAATAAGCAGATGATGGTAAAACTGGATGCACGGCTAACCGGGGAAACAGAAGAAGCATTTGAAAAAAGACTGGAAAGAAAATATGCCCGCAACGGTTGGAGCGTTGAAAACACCTGCGAACATATAGATAATCCCGCCATCATACTCGTAATACTGGAAAAAGATTACGACGGCGAATCCCTTACCTACGAGATGATGGGAAAAGAACTGGAAGCTGCTGGCTTCAACCGTAAGAATGAAGAACTCGGTTTTGTTTGCCTGGATTGCTGCTGGGAGCACACCTATGAAGCAACAATCTGTTTCAGAGAATGTACCAGGTACCTTATAGCCTCACCGGATGAAGCGGCACTGCTGGGAATCGGGTACGACGATTTTGCCGAATTTTTACTGAAGAAAGAAAAGACTGTACGTTTTGATGAGCTCGCCAATAACCTCGTGGGGATTTACTTTAAACATAATTATGCAGATTACCTCACAAGCGAAGTGTTCAGCCACATGGGGGTATCACTAAGTTGTACAGATAATGGAGAGTACAATTCTACTGACCCATACCGCCGCAGGATCGATGATGCAGTATTGTGGAAGATGGATAAGCTGGCGGATTATTTAACAGATAATATGGAGCGCCTTTGGTGGGTAATAAGTTGGGCACGGAAAAAATGCGTGGATTACACCTACCAGAAAGATGTGGATTATTATGCGACTTATAATATTGACTTTCTTTGGTTCCTCGAAAACCTTATGCACTATAATAACCTGTATGATGAATACGGAGGTGAAACAGACCCCAAATTACACCTCCATGCTTCGAGGCTGGCTATGGAACTGTCAATGCGATTTATCAAAAGCAACCTTGCAAGCAATTATAAAACACTTGAGATCAATTCCAAAGAGCCGCAACTGGGTGGAAAAGGGCTGGCCATCACCTTCCCGGTTACAAGCAATCAATTCAGCAAATCAATATATGGAAGCGGGGCTTTTTCAGGAAACAATGCCTGGCGACAATTTTTGGAAAAATATGTGGAAATGGCAAAATCAAAACCGGAGAAAATGATCAACGAACAACCCAAGGACACAAATAAATGGAATTCAATGAAACATCCTGTGACCGCGGATGAGTAAGATCATTATAAAAGACAATGAAATTATTAACATTGCAACCAGACAGGATTTTTTTTATCCTGTCTTTATTGAGTAATTTTCCGCTTCTATTTTAAAATAATAAATAAGAACTATGTCTGCGACCCCCGCCATTTTCTGGCCTCACTCCGAACACTGGTCTGTAAAGATCCCCCTGAATACGCCGCATTACCGGATGCCCATAATGGCCGAAAAAGGATATGTCATCATGAAAACACTGGATATTTCCCATATCCCTGCTGCTGAATGGGAGAACCTGGTGTACATGGATTGGAAAAGCGGTGGCGATACCAACTTTGCCCCACTGGCCTCCTGCGACGGTACCAATGAATGCAAGGGCTTTTGGGAAAATGGAAAAACAGATAAAGATGCCATCTGGACACCTAATGCTGATTTGTGCCCCAACCTTATGGCCTATATAAAATCCATCCCGGCTAATTTCGGGCGGGTAAGGATCATTAAGCTGGAGCCACAAGGTCATGACCAGGCCCTCCGTTCCGTACACCGCGACGATAATAACCGCCTGAACCCCGACGATGAAGGATGGGTGGTGCGGATGTGGATAGAACTGACCGACAATCCCGACAGCTATATGCTGCTGTACGACAGTGATGAAAATAATTTACCTATCAGGGAATCAGAAGCAAGAGTACCCATGCCCAAAGGGGCACATTTTGTAGTGGACAGCCAGCGCCTCTGGCATGTGGGAGTGCATAATGGGGATAAGCCGCGGTATGCAGTGATCATCAGTACAGAAAGTTCACCTGAACTGGATGCGTGGATAAAAGCAAAAATGTAATGATTGAGCCACTGGGGCATTGAAATACAGAATTAATCCTTTTCTGTGCTTCCGTGTTTCAGTGGCATTTTTAATTCAGCACACTCGTTTCTTTCACTATCTCCGCTTTCTCCTGTTCCTTTATCTTACCCCAGCCGCCAACAATATTCCTGAGATTATGAATCCCCTGTCTTTTCAGCAAAGAAGAGGCGATAACACTGCGGTACCCCCCGGCACAATGCACATACAGGTTTTGAGTGTCTTCTATATTCGCCATATTAGCGGGATCGGTTAGATCATTCAGCGGGAGGTTAACGGCATCTTTTAAATGCCCCTCTGCAAATTCTGTTTCCCTCCGTACATCCAGCACCACCAGATTATTATCATGGGGAATATCCATCATCAGTTCATCCGCTTCCACATCTATTATCATATCAATGGGCTCTCCGGCTGCTTTCCAGCCTTCATAGCTGCCGTCCAGGTAGCCTTTTATTTTGGCAAAACCCACTCTTGCCAGCCGGACAATGGTTTCCTTTTCCTTACCCGGTTCTGTAATAAGGACTATAGGCACTGTAAACGGAAGCAGGCTGCCCGCCCATTCAGCAAAGCGGCCTTCCAGTCCGATACTAATGGATCCCGGAACAAATCCCTCCGTAAAAAGAGAAGCAGGCCTTGTATCCAAAACAATAACATCTTCTGCCTGCAGTTCCTTAAAAGCTACAATAGAAATCGGCGTTAATCCTTCCTTCAGTACAGCGTCCAGGCTGTCATACCCCTCCTTATTGATTTTGGCATTGATAGGAAAATAGGAAGGTGGCGCTTGTATGCCATCGGTCACTTCTTTGATAAACTCTTCTTTACTGGCCGCCTTCAGGGCATAATTCGTCTGCTTCTCCTCACCAATTGTGCTATGGGTATTGGGGCCCAGGTTTTTTCCGCAGGAACTGCCGGGGCCATGGGCCGGGTAAACGATCACTTCATCAGCCAGTGGAAATATCTTTGTTTGCAGGCTTTCGTACATCATACCTGCGAGGTCCGTCATGGTGATCTCTGTGCCTTTTTGTGCCAGGTCAGGGCGTCCCACATCACCCACAAACAATGTATCACCGGTGAAAATGCAATGGTCTTTACCATCTTCATCTTTCAGGAGGTAGCAGGTTGATTCAAGGGTGTGTCCCGGTGTGTGCAGTGCTTTTATCGTTAAGGCTCCGATAGAAAATGTTTCTCCATCGCTGGCTACATGTACAGGAAACCTGGTGTGGGTACCCGGACCATATACAATAGGGGCACCAGTTGCTTTGGCAAGATCAAGGTGGCCGCTTACAAAATCTGCATGAAAATGCGTTTCAAAAATATATTTGATGCTGGCGTTTCTGGTAGCCGCCAATTCAAGGTAAGCATCTATATCACGAAGCGGGTCGATCACTGCTGCCTCGCCATTACTTTCGATATAATAAGCTGCCTCACTTAAGCAATTGGTATATAATT
>CALSAT010000289.1:0-5406 GCA_943372905.1 Bacteroides fragilis
TAAATATGTTCGACAGAATGGCCCTCGCCTTCATCATAAAAGAAAAGATACAATTGCTGCCCCTCTCCCAATTACAGTATGCCGCCGCAAACGGATTCATCACCCCCGATACGCTGTACTTCAATAACCTCGTGCAGACCAAAGAAGAACTCCAAACAAAATGGATCATCCCTGTAAAGGAAAGCTGGCTGAGTAAGAAAATAAATTTTACCGCCGCCATATCACACGATACCAGGTAATTTTAAAGACACGAATATCTTTCAATAATAAATCGAAAAGCTTACTGCCGACAAACCATCCACTGCATGAAAAGCCCAATACGTTAGGCAGCATAGAAACCAGTAACATCAAAAAAATACTGTTATGGCAAAAAATAAGACCGCCGAAACAGCAATCAATGTCAGTGACTTCATCAACTCATTCGTAGACAATGAGCAAAAGAAACTCGATAGTTTTCAGCTCATTGAGTTAATGAGCAAATGGTCGGGCTTCCCTCCCAAAATGTGGGGCCCTTCAATAATTGGATTTGGCAAATACCATTACAAGTACACAAGTGGCCACGAAGGAGACGCCCCCCTTATTGGCTTTTCGCCCCGCAAAGCAGCGTTCTCGCTTTATGTATTCTCCTCCACAGAAGAGAATAAACAGCTATTGAACGACCTGGGGAAATTCAAAATAAACAAAGCCTGTATTTATGTAAAAAAACTAGCAGACATAAATATTGCGGCACTTGAAACACTTTGCAGGACATCCATCGAATATCTCCACGAACATCATGAATGTGCTTGCAGGTAAAAATAATACCCGGCCCTTACTGGTTCTCAATACATAATAAATCACATGAAGCTGAAAGAAATTTTTTATACCCTGCTGCCAAAAGGATTAAAGAGTTCCATAACCAAACGTCAGCTGCTCAAACAAAATTTCCCTTACTCATCATTTGCACAGGTAGGTGAAGACATGATCCTCAACCGGTATTTTAACGAAAAGAATGAGGGGTTTTATATCGACATCGGGGCCAATCATCCTTACATCTATTCAAATACCTACAAGTTCTACCTCAAAGGATGGAAAGGCATCAACGTAGACGCCAACCCGGGAACAAAGAAATTATTCGATACAATACGTCCAAAAGATATAAATATTGAGGCCGGCGTCAGCCTCCATCCCGGCAACCTGAGCTTTTACAGGTTTGAGAACAACGTCTTCAACACAATGGATAAAGTAACCGCAGAACAGCATTGCAAAGAATTTTCCATCACTATAAAAGATGTCATCAATATTAAAACAACAACACTTGCAGAAATACTGAACGCTAATTTACCACCACTTCAAAAGATCGACTTCATGTCCATAGATGTGGAAGGGCTGGATATGGAAGTCCTTCGTTCAAATGACTGGACAAAATATAAACCCGAAGTACTGGTAGTGGAATGTGTATACGCAGATTATGAAGAAATCCAAAACATGGAAACAGTAATATACCTGAAACAATTAGGCTATTCATTTTTTGCCAAGAGCTTCAGCAGTTTTTTCTTTTCACTGAAACAATCAAGGTAACCAGGCCGTCACCTCCCATTGCCCTACAATCAGAATTCCCTACTCTCCACTACCAACAACAAAAAACCCCGGTTTCCCGGGGCCTCACTTACAATTTCTTTATCATCACATTTCTGAACCACACCATATTCCCATGGTCCTGCAGACCGATCCTTCCTTTCTTATAAGTACCAAAATCAGGCATTTCAATAAACTTACTGCCAGCCACCATCTTTTTCCAGGCATCATCCCACATAGTAGTGCTAACCACATTCTCCCCGTTCAGGTAAAAATCCAGCTTACCATTCACACTCTTTATTTCCGCCAGGTTCCATTCACCCGCTGGCTTCACCGTTTCCTTCGAACAGGAGATCAGGTCGTATAGGTCACCGGCCTTATGCTTAATGATCTTAGAGTCCGCATGGCCCGCATTATCCAGTATTTGCATTTCAGGTCCTGTTTCCCAGGCCCATTTATATTTCACTGTGTCTTCATGCACATAAAAGATGATACCGCTGTTGCCATCCTTCGCTATCTTCCATTCCAGCTTCAGGTGAAAATTTTCAAACTCTTCATCCGTTACAATATCACCACCTCCTTTTGTCTGCCAGTTCTCTTTGGCTGAAGTGTCCAGGTATAAGTTCCCATCACTTATTTTCCAGGCGCTGCCCACCGGCGCCCCGCCATACTTATGCCAGCCCTTAGTACTTTGGCCGTCGAACAGCAATTGCCATCCATCAGCTTTGTCTTTATCAGATAAGGTATTTATAGTCATTTCCGTTTTTACAGTAGCAGAGTCACCGGTACCGCCGGTCTTGCCGGATTTGCTGTCATTATTGCAGGAGGTAAGTGCTGCAATAAACAATGCAGGAACAAGGATCTTTATCATGGATATTATTTTTTAAGTAATAAGATATACTTCACCATCGCCTCAGCATCCGCTTGCGATAAAGAAGCATGTGCCGTCATCGGTACCTGGCCCCAAACGCCAACCCCTCCCTTAATGATCTTATTCGCCAGGTAGGTAACAACGGTATCAGAAGTGCCCGCATATTTATTAGCCACATCACGGTAAGAAGGGCCCGTTAGCTTTTCCTCCACTTTATGGCAGGTAAGGCAATCGCTCCCGGCGATAAGTGCCAGCCCCTTTTGATAATCCGGGTTTGCAGAAATATCATCCGCAGCTACTGCTGGTTTATCTTCCTTCTTTTCCCCTTCTGTTTTTTTATCCGATCCGCCGCCACAGGCAGCCAGGATACATAACATAGCAATCGGCAGAATAAGCTTTTTCATTATTGTTGGTTTTTATTGTGTGTCACGAAAATAAACCTTTAATCCAAACCTAATAAAGAACGGTTGCCTTTTTCATCCACGCCACTGGCCGCAAAATCATCAAAGGCTTTCTCCGTTACCCGGATGATATGATTGGTAATAAACTCCGCCCCTTCCCTGGCTCCATCCTCCGGATGTTTCAGGCAACACTCCCACTCCATTACCGCCCAGCCTGTATAATCATACTGTGTCAGTTTACTGAAAATGGTTTTAAAATCCACCTGTCCGTCACCCGGCGAGCGGTAGCGCCCCGCCCTGTTCAGCCAGCTTTGATAACCACCAAAAGTTCCCTGTTTTCCCGTAGAATTAAATTCCGCATCCTTAACATGGAATGCTTTGATGCGTTCATGATAAAAATCGATGTACTGGATATAGTCCAATTGCTGCAATACAAAGTGAGAAGGATCGTACAGCAAACAGGCCCTCGGGTGGTTATTCACTTCCTTCAAAAACATTTCATACGTCACCCCGTCAAACAGGTCCTCACCCGGATGTATCTCGTAGCAAACATCCACGCCGCATTCATCAAAATAATTAAGTATCGGCATCCATCTCTTAGCTAGTTCCTTAAAGCCTTCTTCCACCAGGCCTGGTGGCCGTTGTGGCCATGGATGGAACAAATGCCATAATAAAGACCCGCTGAAAGTGGCATGTGCATTCAGTCCCAGGTTTTGCGAAGCTTTGGCGGCATATTTTACCTGCTGAATGGCCCATTCCGTCCGGGCTTTTGCATTGCCCCGCAAATGCTCCGGGGCAAACCCGTCAAACAGCAGGTCATACGCCGGATGTACGGCCACTAATTGCCCCTGCAGGTGCGTGGACAATTCCGTGATCTCCAAACCGCAGTCATTCACGATACCTTTTATTTCATCCGCATAAGTTTTACTTTCGGCCACCTTTTGCAGATCCAGCAAGCGGGGATCGAGAGTAGGTATCTGAACACCTTTAAATCCGAGGCCTTCTGCCCAAAGACAAATAGATTTCAGGTTATCAAACGGCGGCTTATCATCCATGAACTGCGCCAGAAATACACCGGGACCTTTAATTGTTGTCATTGAATTATTAAGAATTTAATATTGAGGATTGTATATGGACGATTGAATATTGACCGTTGACAATTGACTATTCACCCCCTCACATTTCAAACTTCATCCACTTTTCACTGCTTTGCCCGCTTTTCACCACGTTCTCAATAAATGCCATCCCTCTTATGCCTTCCTCCACCGATGGGAAGTCCAGCCATTCCTCCTTAGGTGTTTCGTTATTGAGTTTTGCTTTTAAGGTCAGTGTGAAATTGCGGTATAAGTTGGCAAACGCTTCCAGGTATCCTTCCGGGTGACCGGCCGGAGTACGGCAATTATGACTGGCAAATGAACTCAGGTAACCCGTTCCGGCCCGGTATATCTCCGCAGGCTTGTCCAGCCATTTTACCAGCAAGGTATTGGCATCTTCCTGTTTCCATTCGATACCACCTTTTTCTCCATACACTCTTATCTTCACGTTGTTCTCTTCTCCCGCCGCCACTTGTGTGGCCATCAGCACACCAGTAGCACCATTATTGAATTTTAAAAATGCCGAACCGTCATCATCCAGCATTCTGCCTTCTACTACTATATTCAATTGCGCACACATCTCTGTTACCTGTAAGCCGGTAACATATTCTGCTAAATTAAAAGCATGAGTACCGATATCACCCATGGAGCCGGCTGCACCACTTTTTTTAGGGTCAGTTCTCCAGGAAGCCTGTGCCTGCCCGGTCTTTTCTAAGAAAGTACTCAACCACCCCTGTGGATATTCTACAAACACCTTTCTTATCTTGCCCAGGGCACCCGACTTCAGGAATTGTTTCGCCTGCTTCACCATCGGGTAGCCGGTATAGGTATGACAAAGCAATAAGCTAAGCCCTGTTGCTGCAAGCTTTTCCTTTAATTGTACGGCCTGCTCCAGCGAAAAGGTAATAGGCTTTTCTATCACCACATTAAAGCCTTTGTCCAATGCCATCATGGCAGGATCAAAGTGAACAAAGTTGGGAGTAACGATACTCACGAAATCCAGCCGTTTATCAGCAGGCATTGCTGCTTCTTTTTCCAGCATCACTTTGTAATCAGTATAAATACGGTCCTGTTCCAGGAATAATAAATGTCCTGATTCAACAGCGATATCGGGGTTAACGCTCAAAGCACCGGCAACCAGTTCCACCTGGCCGTCCATATTAAAAGCAAGCCGGTGAATAGCGCCGATGAAAGCATCTTTTCCACCGCCGATCATTCCCATTCGTAGTTTTCGGTTTATCATCGCAAACGTTTGAAGTTTTTATGTATCCTGCTATGCGGGAAGCAAGTTAAAAAATGTGTTTAAGAAACATCAATGTGTGTTTAAAAATAGTACATTTAGTTTTCTTAATTTATTTTTTTAAACCACCGATTATAAAACAAGCCTGCGTATGAAATCAACTGTCCGCATCCAATTGTCCGCCATGATGTTTTTGAATTTTTTTGTATGGGGCATCTGGTTCGTTACGATGGGCACTTATTT
>CALSAT010000290.1:0-5337 GCA_943372905.1 Bacteroides fragilis
CTGGAAGAAAGCACTTCCACTTTCTATGCTGAGTTGAAGAAACTAAAAGAGATCATTGAAGCGGTAAACCGGAAAGAAAAAGTATTCTTATTACTGGATGAAATATTAAGAGGAACCAATTCTGCCGACAGGCATACCGGCTCCAAAGCGCTGATCAAACAACTGATCCATCATAATGCAGCCGGAGTACTGGCTACTCACGACCTGGAACTGGCCAAACTGGCTGATGAATTTCCAACGAATATCCAGAACTACCATTTTGATGTGCAGGTGGCTAACGAAGAATTATTCTTTGATTACAAATTAAAAAGAGGCATCTGCCGCAGCATGAATGCCTCTATATTGATGAAAAAGATCGGTATCGAACTGTAGAACTACAAATTATCTACCTCCCCCATCCAAACCAGTCATTGCCATTCGCATAGAGCATTAGTCCGAGTAGCAGTATCATTCCCACTATCTGTGCGTACTCGAGGAACTTCTCATTCGGTTTTCGCCCGGTGATCATTTCCCAGAGGGTAAACATTACATGCCCACCATCCAGCGCCGGTATTGGCAGCAGGTTCATAAAGGCTAAAACAATAGAAAGGAATGCAGTGATACGCCAGAAGCTCTCCCAGTCCCAGCCATATTTTGGGAAGATAGAACCCATTGCCTTGAAACCACCCACCCCTTTATAGCCACCTGTATTAGGGTTAAGTATTTTTTTAAATTGATCAATATAGAATTTTAATTCCGTCCCTGTTTTTCTAACCCCGGCAGGAAAGGCAGCGAAGAAACCATACTTCGTTACATTCAACTTCAGCCAGCCTAAACTATCCATTTGCTGGTAATCACCGGAAGCTCCGTATGGAAAGAACCCAAGCTTTCCGTCATCAGCCACTTGCACGGGGAAATTAACTTCCTGCCCGTCCCGTATCACAGTCAGCGAGATGGTCTTTCCTTTATTTATTTCTAATTGATTTTGCAATTCATCGAAGAACTCCAACCGGGTCGAATCCACACCAATGATCCTGTCATTTTTGCGAAGCCCTGCTTTATACACTTTTGCGGTATCAGGTATGTAGTAAGCAATAGCTGGTTTTCTTGGTTCAATGAAACCACCTCCTTTTTTCCGGCTCTCCACTATCTGGCCGATAAGATCCACCGGAAGGTCCAGTTTCACTTCTTTTCCCTGGCGCAGCACCACCATTTCAGAACCAAGCAGTCCTTTTCTTCTCAGTCTTTCAAAATCGGTGATCGGTTCATCATCAATGGTCAGAATAACATCCCCATTTCTGATTCCGGCTTTGTTATACAATACGCTGTCCATCACATGCACGCCATATTTCATAGAAGAGGTGGGTATTTTTTTATCACCCCATATCATCAGTATAAATGCATAGATCACAAAGGCAGTAAGGATATTCATAATCACACCACCCAGCATCACTATCAATCTTTGCCAGGCCGGTTTGCTGCGGAATTCCCATTCTTTTGGCGGTTGCTTCATGGCTTCCTTGTCCATGCTTTCATCTATCATCCCGGAAATTTTTACATAGCCTCCGAGTGGCAGCCAGCCGATACCATATACCGTGTCGCCTACTTTCTTTTTTACGAGGGCAAACCAGGGATCAAAGAACAGGAAGAATTTCTCCACCCGGCACTTGAACCATTTGGCAGTAATGTAATGGCCAAACTCATGCAATATCACAAGGATTGATAAGGCGAGCAATAACTGCCCGGCCTGTAAACCCACATTCGACCAATTGATAGCTAACGTCATTCTTTTATTTTAAAATAAAAAATTCCAAATCGCAAAGCAGATTCAGAATTCAGGTTTTATAGTTTAATAATGTCGGCGGCAAAGTTACGGGCCTCCCCATCGCTGTCAAAATATTCCTCCAGTGTGGGTTTCTCAATAAAAGGCACCATCTCCATTGTTTTTTCGATCACATTCGTCATATCCAGGAAGTTGATGCGGTTGCGCAGAAAGGCATACACGGCAATTTCATTGGCCGCATTCATCACACAGGGCAGGTTGCCCCCTTTGTTCAATGCTTCTTGTGCCAGTGCTAAGTTTCTGAAGGTCTTCACGTCAGGCTCCTCGAAGCTGAGGGTATTTACTTTTTTAAAATCATAGCGGGGAAAATCATTGGGCAATCTTTTGGGAAAAGCCAATGCATACTGGATGGGCAGTTTCATATCCGGCAGTCCCATTTGTGCCTTGATGCTGCCGTCTTCAAACTGCACCATGCTGTGGATGATGCTCTGGGGATGGATGACCACCTGTATCTGTTCTGGCTTCAGGTTGAAGAGCCATTTGGCTTCTATCATTTCCAGGCCCTTGTTCATCAGGGTGGCAGAGTCGATGGTTATCTTGGCACCCATGCTCCAGTTCGGGTGCTGCAGCGCATGTTCTCTTTTTACATTGACCAGGTAGTTGGGCTTGCGTCCGATAAAAGGTCCACCAGAAGCAGTCAATATCACTTTTTCAATACGGTTCCTCGTTTCTCCAACGAGGCATTGAAAAATGGCAGAATGCTCTGAGTCCACCGGTAAAATGGGTACCTGCTTTTCAACAGCCTTCCGCATAATGATATCACCTGCCACCACCAGTGTCTCTTTATTGGCCAGCGCAATCGCCTTCCCGTTATCAATAGCTTTCAATGTGGGGCGGAGACCTGCATAGCCAACGATGGCTGCCAGCATCAGGTCGTAGCAATCCATAGCGGCCACTTCTTCCAGGGCTTTTATTCCCGTAAATACTTTTATATCAGTGGACGCCAATGCCTCTTTTACTTTAGCATATTTTTTCTCATCCCCGATCACCACCACGTTGGGATTGAATTGAAGGGCCTGCTGCACCAGCAGTTCATCGTTACTTTGTGCCGTAAGCACTTCGGCGGAGAACTTGTCAGTGTTAGCGGCGACCACTTCCAATGCCTGGGTGCCGATGGAACCGGTGGAACCGAATATGGCAATGCGTTTTTTTTCTGTTGCTGAATTCATGAATATGTTTTTAATTATTAATTAATACTCATTAATTAATAATTCCGGCTCCCGAAACTTAGCAAGCTCGTCGGCTATCTTTCTGTCATTACTTAATCTTGGTACTTTATTTTGTCCACCCAATTTACCGATAGATTTCATGTAATCTATGAATCCATTTTTTCGGATAGGGGTCAGTTTCAATGGTTGTAAAATATTACCTCCGATAAGATCATCATAGTACACATTTTTCTGGCGGAGATGCTGGTCCAGCTTAGCAGCAAAGGCATCCAAATGAACGGGTTTGTTTTCAAACTCTACAAACCATTCGTGGTATGATTTTCCGGCATCGCTGCTTACAAAAGGCGCTACGGTAAATTCTGTCACCTGTACATTTTCTTCTGCAGCAGCTTTCAGCATACTATGTTCCACTTCCTCGCCGATCACATGCTCGCCAAAAGCAGATATGAAATGTTTTGTTCTGCCGGTTACCACCAGCCGGTATGGTTCCGTGGACAGGAACTTTACGGTATCACCTAAATTATATCCCCAAAGCCCCGCATTGCTGTTGATGATCATGGCATAGTTCTCGCCTGCTTTCACTTCCTTCAATGACAGCCGGGTTGGGTTCTCATTGAATATTTCTCCCGCAGGTACAAATTCAAAGAATATACCGCTGTTGGTATTCAATAGTAATCCTTCTGCCTCCTGTGAATCCTGGAAGGCAGAGAACCCTTCACTGGCGGGGAATAATTCTATTGTATCGATCTTCCGGCCGATGCTTTCAAATAGTTTCGCCTTATACGGCTCAAAATTCACCCCACCCTGCACCATCACACTAAAGTTGGGAAATAAATCCCCCACTTTCTTTCCGCTTCTCTTTACCAGTTCATCAAAATACATCTGCATCCACGGTGGTATGCCACTGATAAGGGTCATATTCTGGCTGATGGTTTCATCCACGATCTTACCCAGCTTGGTTTCCCAATCCTCGATACAATTGGTTTCATAAGAAGGCATCTGGTTGGTCCGCAGGTATTTGGGTACATGGTGGTTTACAATACCACTCAATCTGCCGGTAGGGATACCGCCCACCCGTTCCAGTTCCGGCGAGCCGGAAAGGAATATAAGTTTACCATCTGCAAACTTGGTATTGCCCGTTTCAGCCATATAACAAAGCAGGGCATTCCGGGCCGTATTGATGTGGTTGGGTATAGACTCTTTGGTAATGGGGATGTACTTGGTGCCGCTGGTGGTGCCACTGGTCTTGGCAAAATAAATGGGCTTCCCTTTCCAGAGCACATTATGACGGCCCTCCTTTATTTTGTCCACCCAGGGCCGCATCTGCTCATAGTCCCGGACGGGCACTGCCTGGCGAAATTCCTCATAAGTACCTACCTTATCTAGTCCGGCTTCTTTGCCAAATTCGGTGGTCCGGCCCACTTTCAGCAGATTTTTGAGGATGTTTTCCTGGTCGTCCACCGCTGAAACCATCCCTTTCCGGATACCTTTATATATATATGCAGCGAATGGCCGGGCTAAGAAAGACTTGATTTTCATCCGAAAATGTACTTTTTGCAATAAAACCCAAACCTGCCCGGCATGGCTGCCCGGACGGAGGGGTACAAATATAACGGATGCCCCGGCAAAAAGGGGGCATTTAATTGCCACAAATCTTTGATTTTCCGTTTGCAGGTATGATTTTTCCCCTTACCTTTGCCGTCCTAATTTTAAACGTATGATAGCAGTAGTAAAAGTAGCCGGACAACAGTATAAAGTAGAAAAAGACCAGACTTTGTATGTTCCCCACCTGGATGGAAATGCAGGTGATAAAGTGGACCTGGAAGTATTGCTGGCAGATGCTGACGGCAAACTGTCTGTGGGATCTGCAGTAAGCACAAAAGTGCAGGCAGAGATCGTTGATCATGTAAAAGGTGATACCGTTATTGCCTATAAGCAAAAAAGAAGAAAGGGTTTTCACAAAAAGAAAGGGCACAGAACTGCTTATACTAAAATTAAAGTAACAAGCATCGCTTGATCAACTAATCGGTTAACAGGTTGACGGGTTTACAAGTAACTTTTCAACTTATAAACTTAAAACTCTTAAACGTAATAAAATGGCACATAAAAAAGGTGAAGGCAGTGTAAAAAATGGTCGTGACTCACAAAGCAAACGCCTTGGTGTAAAAATCTTCGGTGGTCAACCTGCTATATCAGGAAATATAATTGTTCGTCAGCGTGGTACTGTTTATCATCCTGGTAAGAATGTTGGAGTTGGAAAAGACTTCACATTATTTGCATTAAGCGATGGTGTTGTTGAGTTTCGTAAAGCAAAAAACAACAAAACGTATGTATCTGTTGCAATAG
>CALSAT010000291.1:0-5302 GCA_943372905.1 Bacteroides fragilis
TCATTCCCCAGGAAATCACTTACCACCGGCAACCGTTTCCCTCTTTCATGATTCACCGGGCGGCAGGCGAGTAAGGCTTTGGTATAAGGATGCTTTGGATGCAGGAATATTTCTTTTACAGTATCTTGTTCCACGATCTCTCCTTTATACATTACCAGGGCCCTGTCGGCGACCTCTGCCACTACGCCAAGATCATGGGTAATAAAGATGACACCCATACCAGTTTGCTGTTGTAATTCTTTGATCAGTTGCAGTATCGTTTTCTGCACTGTTACATCTAAAGCGGTTGTCGGCTCATCGCAAATAAGCAGGGAGGGTTCGCAGCACATGGCCATGGCGATCATTACCCGTTGCTTTTGCCCGCCACTGAGCTGGTGAGGGTACCGGTTGAATATGGCCTCCGGGTCGGGCAGTTTTACTCTTTCCAGCCAGGCAATGGTTTGCCGTTTGGCTATGGCAGTGGAGATTTTTTTATGCTGCAGCAATGATTCCATTACCTGTTGTCCACAGGTAAGAACGGGATTCAGTGATGTCATCGGCTCCTGAAAGATCATGGCGATCTTATTTCCCCGTATACTTTGCAATTCTGTTTTCTTCCGTTGTAATAAGTCAGTTTGGGTAGCACCATCTTCTGAGAAAAGTATCTGACCGGCGGTGTACCTGGCCGGAGGAGATGGCAGCAATTGCAGGATAGAAAGTGAAGTAACAGATTTTCCTGAACCAGATTCTCCTACCAGCGCCAGCACCTCCCCCTTTTGCAGCGCAAAAGAAATATCTTTTAATGCAGGCGTTGTTCCGGATTCAGCGATGAAATCGAGGGAAAGATTTTTTATAGTTAATAAAGGATGCATTATTTATTCACCACTTTTATTGCTAATGCTTTGGGTGGTGTGGGATAATAGGCAAGGCATACCATGCAGTCTTTCCCCTGAGTGGTATCGATCATAAAATAGAATTCATCTCCCTGTTTGATAGTGGCGGGAAATTCGCAGGGGTTACCCAGCCTGAATACATTTGTATAGGGTTTGTTAGTGATTTCATCCGTCCATTCTTCTGCCAGTAGTGAATCTGCCATTTCTCCTTCCGTAAGAGCAATAGTATAGTTCATACACAATCCTGCTATTTCCAGTTTGCCTTTATAGGTGGCGGCGCCAGTTTTCTTTTCCCCGCAATCACTGCTGGAGAGCAGCAGTGTGGCCAAAAGGGAGAGCATAACCAACTGTTTCATCTGTATCGAAATTTAGAATTTCAGATGTCGTACCGTCAACCCATCATTGATCAGCTGCTTCAGTGAATCAACACCTATTTTGAGGTGTGTTTCCACAAAGCCTGATGTTACTTTTTTATCGCTTTCTTCTGTCTTCACGCCTTCAGGTATCATTGGCTGATCGCTTACGAGTAGCAGGGCGCCGGTTGGTATTTTATTATAAAAACCTACCGTAAATATGGTAGCCGTTTCCATATCAATGGCATAAGCCCTCACTTTTTGCAGGTATTCTTTAAACGGTTCATCATGCTCCCACACCCGGCGATTGGTGGTATATACAGTACCCGTCCAGTAGTCTACTGCATAGTCACGGATGGTGGTGGATACGGCTTTTTGCAGGGCAAATGCAGGCAGTGCAGGTACCTCAGCAGGGAAATAATCATTTGAGGTTCCTTCGCCACGGATGGCTGCTATAGGTAAAATGAGATCGCCGATCTTGTTTCTTTTTTTCAGGCCTCCGCATTTGCCTAAGAACAACACGGCTTTAGGGTTAATGGCCGTGAGCAGGTCCATCACGGTGGCAGCCGTGGGGCTTCCCATTCCGAAATTGATAATGCTGATATTGTTGGCAGTTGCACATTGCATTGGTTTGCCTTCCCCGATCACCGGTACGTTATTCCAGGCAGCAAACATGGTCACATAATTGCTGAAATTGGTGAGCAAAATATATTCTCCAAAATTCTCAAGTTGCTCTCCTGTGTAGCGGGGAAGCCAGTTCTGTACTATTTCTTCTTTTGTCTTCATGTCTGCGAATTTAATCAATTACTTTTGAAGCTGCATGATTATCAATTACCCGCCACCAGATTTTAAAATCAAGCAAGAAGGTGATAAGGAATTCATCTTCGACCCTTTGCGCAAAAAATGGATACAACTGCTGCCAGAGGAATGGGTAAGGCAGAATTTTATCCAATACCTTCTTTTGCAAATGCGTTATCCCGCTGCGTTAATCGCAGTAGAAAAGGAAATACAATTGGGAGAATTGAAAAAAAGATTTGATCTGTTGGTATATGACGCTAACCATCAGCCATGGATGATGATTGAATGTAAGTCCATGGACATACAGTTGGAAGAATCTGTTTTACAGCAAGTACTCCTGTATAATATGAGTATTCCGGTCCCTTATTTACTTATCACTAACGGAGCGTACTGCCGGGGCTGGAAAAGAACCGGAGGGGTATTGAAAGAACTGGAAGGATTGCCACCGCATGGGGAATGACAGGTTTAAATTGTAATGCTTCGGTACGACATTTTTCTAACGACAGCTATAAGTGGAATGTCTTATCGACACAACCGATCACACTGGGGCCTCTTCAAAGACTCTTTTGGCCTGTACCATTTTCTTCCTTAATTTTCTCTACCATTTTTTACCAAAACTAACGATATGCAAAAGTTATTGACCTTTCTTACGGCAACCATTTTCCTGGCGGGTTGCAAAAAAATGACTACTGAAACCAATGTGATTGATAATCCGGAAACTAAACCAGTATCCGCTATCAATACCCACATACGCCAAACGCTGGAGCAGCAGGGGCAGTTCAACTGGAACCTGGCACCCGCAGATATGGTTTGGAGTGCTGTGATACAAAGCGATAATATTCTTTCTGTGGGATATAAACCTGCGAATGAAGCCAATGTAGATGATCGCCTGCATAATATCAATATCAATGATGCTGCCTGGAAGAATGCAAAAGAGCAGGTATTACAACTTATTTATGAAGAGGAGAGAAGAAGCAATCCATCCCTCGACAAAGCCACTCTTGAAGTATGGCCTGAAGAAGTGCTGCCTGTAATGGATGTGACAGTAAAGAATTATTCTACTATTGTAAAACTCCGTGCTTCCGGCCTGGTACGATATGCAGAGCCTTTGGGTTATGATACGAAACTGGAAGTGAACCTAATTGAATCCAGCAGTGGTTGTGGCAGTAATGTGGCCGATAATTCGCTTATTGCGAATACCCATTATACCACTGTTTCTCCCAATGCCAAAGCATCATGGAATTATGCGGTACATGGAGTACAAAATGCCTGGACAAAATCAACCGGTGCCGGGGTAAAGGTTTTTATTATCGATACGGGTTGTGAATTTGACCAGGAAAACCTTGGCTCTGCTTTCAACCAGGGTAATTCTTCCGGGCGTACAGTGGAAAAGATCGTTACCCTGCCCCGCAGTACTTTCCTTGGTATTCCAACAGGTCCTGTAGAAACTCCAGATGATGGTTGCGGTCACGGTACTTCAATGGCGGGTGCCTGTGCAGCACCAAGGGGAACTGATGGAAATACTGTTGGTATTGCCTACAATTGTAACCTGGTAACCTGCCGCGCCGCAGAAGATGTGTTTCTTGATGCATCAAGAGAAGCAAAAGGAGTGGCTGATGCATATACCAATGCGGCTAACCGTGCGGATGTGAAGATCATCAGCATGAGCATGGGCCGTATCACCAGCAGTTCACAGGTAACAGACGCTATTAATTATGCTTCCGGAAAAGGTAAACTCATGTTTTGCGCTGCGGGTACTTCCTTCAGCTGGTCGGCCAGCTGGTATGGTGTTATCTTTCCGGCCTGGCTGGGTAATGTACAGGCAGTAACCGGGGTGAAGCAGAATACTAATTTTTCAAACTGCGATGCTTGTCATAAAGGGAGTGAGGTAGATTTTGTGGTGGTGATGGAGCGCAGCGGTGATAACTTTCATCCCTTATCATTGGCAATGAGCGGTAATACGCCCTCTACAGTGGGTGGCTCTTCGGTGGCCACCGCCAGTATGGCCGGTATGGCTGCTTTAGTGTGGAGTAAATACCCGGCACTTACCAGGGACCAGGTGATAACAAGATTGCAGCAAAACAGCAGCCGTTATCCAACGAAAAGCTCAGAATATGGATGGGGGACGCTGAATGCCGACGCCGCTACGAATTGATTTGGAATTGTATGAATTCATAACAAAAAAGCCCCGTTGAGCATTGCAGCTTAACGGGGCTTTTTTTAAATAATGATGCGGGTTACATCTTAAAGATGCTTTCGTCTATAGTTACGTTCAATTCGATCTTGTCGAGTTTGATAGAAGCAAAATCCTGGCCCATAACTTTTTGTGTACGGGTCATGGCGAATTTAAGGCCATTCACTTCTTTAAAATCTGAATAGAAAGTGTCCACTTCCACTTGCTGTCCCTGCATTTCACGGGGAGTAACAGATTTGATCAGTATATAATCAGCCACATTTATAAAGTAGGTGGTGGTTTTATTATCGTCCTTATTTACCAGGCTTATTTTATAACATTTTACGCCTTCCACATCTTCCTGTCCCAGCAGTTCTACTTTGTGTCCGCGGTTTTTATAATCCATCAGGTGGTTTACCAGGCTTGCCTGTGCTTTGGCTTCAATAAGTTCCGTGCCGGTAATTTCAGTGGGAGTTTCCACACCGGCAAAATGATTTTGTTTCCATCCGGCACCATTGGCATACACGTTGATGATCTGGTAACCCATCACTTCAATATCTGTACGGGCGGCTTTATTATTGATCAGTTGCGTGGTAATGGGCATGTCCACACTTTGCTGAGTAACGGTGCCGGTCATTTTGGCGCTGGTCACTTTATTAAAGGCATCAAGGCCACCGAGAGCGGCTGAATATTTTTGGATCACTTCATCAGCCGTTTGGGCAGATGTGGCAAGTACAGCAAAGCTGAAAATAGCCGTTAGAATTTGCTTCATAAATGATTATTTTTTAGCGGTCAAAGGTAATGATTTTGCTTTTTAGTCGGTATTTCCCCCGTTTCGGTTGGCAATCCTGTTAAATAAATTGCCTGTAGAGTATGTATATTTAATACTACTACTTTGACCAAACAACAGGTACATAAACTATTGCGGGTCGGCATCAGCATTATTTACCTGCTATTATTTGCAGTGCCCTACAGTATTGTGTTATACCCGGGCAAGGAGGGGCGAGATGATAACGGATGGCAGTTTGTTTATGTGATATGCGATCCGGAACTGCTGCTCTTTTTCCTGCCTTTTGCTGTTTGCTGGGTATTGTATTTTTTTATTT
>CALSAT010000292.1:0-5299 GCA_943372905.1 Bacteroides fragilis
CCCCCATTCCGGTAGTAGCCCCCGTTCCCCAAACCTCACTATCTCATCAACAATTCACGGGACTTTCACGAGACCTTCACGAGACTTTCACGGGACCTTCACGGGACTTTCAACCATGCAGGTACTCCTATTCACCCGCCTTCGACTCGAGGCACACTTGGTACGCATCCGAATGGGCAAGGTTCCGTCATTACAGTAAAATCGTTAAAAACCTGTCCAAATTGGCCTTCCTCAGCACTGCATGGTCTTTCACCACATTTAATTGTTCCAAAGAAAGCATCATACTGTTGATGGCACCTGCCTTGCTTTCGGTAAACAGTATGCTTGATCACTCACACAGCCGCAGGGTCTCTGTTCCTTTGGTTGTCATCACCAGTTTGTTCACCTTGTTGCTTTTATTATAGTACACCACCAGTATGCCATAGGCGGTTTGAAACGCATCCCAGTTCACATCTTTTATTTTGGGGTGGCCCAGCCATTTGAATAAACCCGTTCGCTGGGTGCCCAGCAAAGGCAATGATAATTTGCCCTTGAATTTTTCCCTTATCTCAATATAATCACGCCCCGTGTAGCAGTAAATATCCTTGTCTGTATAAAAGATATATCCACCACATTTAGCGGAAGCACTTTCCTCCTCCGAACTGCTATAGCAGGGAAATACTTTTTTATACTCTGCCATCGTGGAACTGATAAAAAGTTCATTGATCCTGCCATCCAGCACATCAATAGTAAACCCGGGACAAACAGCAGTGGTCTTTAACTGGGCAGCAGCCATTTGCAGGTAAACAATTCCCGCCAGAAAGAATAACAGCTTTTTCATGATCATTGATTTTTTGCGATTAAAGATCAGGGCGGGGAGAAAGGCGGCATGGAATGAATAGCAAATTCCGGGCTACATTTTTTAGATCAGCGCCTGCTGTTAACAATAAATACCCTGTTTTAAGTATTGCTTTCTGTTTGCCATTGGTGTACATTTATTGCAGGTAAGGCAGCAAAAGAAAAAAAGGCTGGTGATAAATAAAGGCTGCTGAACTACTTACGTATCCGCATACGGGATACATCTGAACCATCTACCGTGAAAAAGATCTGTGCATTAGTACTGCTTGGTCATCACTCCGTGAATGACTGATAAACAATACTATGCCCGCAGGTACTGTGGCGATCAGCCAGGGCATTATGTCTCTTATGTATTTTTTAACCAGAAATATTAACCAACAAAAACCACTTCCATGCACAAAAAAGCCATCTTAACGGCAGGCCTGCTATTTACCGCCATACTGGTAATAGTCATCGCCTGTTCCGACTCAAACAAAAAAGACAGTGACAACAAAATGGGCGGCACCGGCACCGGCACCACCGCTACAGGGGAACATCCTTTTCCCGATTTTGGATTCATGGTTTCGCCACAGGTAGCTGCCGACAGCGGTTTCCAGGTATTCAAACTGAGTCAGGACTACCCGGCCACTGTACCCACCACTCCTTTACCAGATTTCTTTACTATCGACTTTAAAAAAGACTGGAGAAAATACCTGCTGGCCGTACAGCAATATTGCTTTGAAGGAAATACAGATATTGATTTCCGGGTGGAGAATAATAAGACCCGCAACTGGTACCATATGCCCTGGCAACACTATGGACCCAATGGCCGCGAAGGTTTTCATGGCCTGACAAAAGAAGCGCCGGTACAACCCAAACAGTTAGCCGCGGGACAAACTTACCCCACCAGTGGTGCCTGGGCGGTTGGTTTCTTCAATGATATGGCCGGGTATACTATCGGCCAGGTATGGCAAGACCATGACAACCCGAATGTGAAAGCGATGGGTACCGGGTTTAAGAACGGTACCGTATTGTTCAAACTGTTGTTTCTCTCTATGCCGCAGCCAATTGCTGAGCAACAAGTGCCCTTTCTGCAAAACGGCATTTGGTGGGATGCCTATGCTACCTATACGTTCAATTCCAGCGAACGTACCCATATCAAAGCAGCCCTGATACAAATGGATGTAATGATCCGGGATGAAAGAGCACCAAACGGATGGGTATTTGGCAACTTCCAGTACAATGGAAAAATGAACAAAGCCAATAAATGGGAGAACCTGGTACCCGTAGGCCTGATGTGGGGACAAGACCCGGACAACAACACTGACTTTTCTAACAAGCAGCCTACTAAAACCATCATCAATACCAAATTGCTGGAAACGATCATCAATCCAGATTCAACTGAATTACCGCCCACCCACCTGGGATGGAATGGCCGTTTGAATGGCCCGGTAGATAACCCGATGAGTTCCTGCTATAGCTGCCATGCCACAGCAGAATACCCCCAAGGGTCACCTATCAGCCCTCTTTTTGATGCTGATACATTGAAAGTGGCCCCTCCCGGCAGTCCCGGCTGGATGCGCTGGTTCAGCAACCTGAAATGCGGAACGCCTTTCGATGGCCCCGATTACCAGTCCACCGACTTTTGTTTGCAGATGGCAGAGGCAGTACAAAACTTCACTACCTGGAAAAACACAGAAGGTGGATTATTCTATACCGATTATAACAAGAAACCGGCTCCCAAAGCCATGAAAGCGGAAGATAATGTGCCACCACCAGCACCGAAGAAAGTATTCCCGCTGGACAGACGCAATATATAACAGGAGATAAATCTTTTATTGCCACTAAGGCACAAAGAAACGAAGCTCGGCTAATCATTTTTTCTTTGTGCCTCTGTGCCTTAGTGGCAAAATAATATTCTATAACTATAATCACCTTACAATTATGAGTGCAGAAAAAAAATTACCGGCGCCTACACCTATGGCAGGAAAAGACGAACCGGTGGATTGGCTATTCGCTTTTAAATTCAATGCAGCCAGTTATCCGGGCTGTACCGATGATGGAGTAACACCTAAGGTGGGCAGCAAAGGCATCTTTGGCGGCACCGTAGAAGAATATAAAAGCGGCCACAGCCAGCAATATGTTTTTGCCACCAGCAAACATCCCACCCTGGTAAAAGGAAAAGAATGTTTGGGTGCTACCTTAACAGATCCGCTGGGTGCCACCTTTGCACAAGTGTATGAGCATCCCGGTTATTATTATGTATTATGGAACGACCAGTTTTATGGCAATCCAATAAAGACCGAACCTTCGCCAATGGGCCATTCCAAAGGCATGGTGGCCTGGAATGAAGAAGGGGAAGGATTTGTGATGCAGGTGTCCACTCCATCCTGGCCAGCATCGGGCAGTAAAACCCATCCCAGGAAAAATGATGGTAATACACTCGGCGCCATCAAAGATGATGATGTGGAAGTAAGCCAGCATTTCTTTGCAGTAAAGATCAATAAGGATGATCTCCTTACTATTTTGAAAGCAATGGATAATGCCAGTGTGGTAACCAATACAGCACATCCGGAGATCGTTCAGAATGGTGGTCCGGCTGATGTGCAGGAATTGGTAAAAGAACTGGGAAAAAAATCAAAGAGTACTACGATGATTGAAGCCACTCTTTCCAGCGGGATAAAAATCATTTCGAAACCATCGGGAATGGCGGCACCACCCTGGCAGATAGTTTCTGCATTGCTGGGTACTTTGCCCTTGCGGGTAGCGAGTTGGTGGGCAGAGCCATTCATTTATTCTACCAGCGCCACCACTCCCATCGCCTGCTGGCCCTCCAGTTTGCCTAAGCCCGGCGCAATTGCTATTGCCACCAGTGGCACCTGGGATGGAAAATCAATCGGCCTCACCGGCGGCGAAGGCACTAATCATAATCACGCCAAGCTGGGTGTGACAGATAATGGCAAACACACTCTTTGCATCTTTGGTGATATGAACCAGCAAGGAGCATTGGGTCCCGATTATGCGTATAAGGGACAGACCTGTTCCAGCAGCCAGAACGGCCGTGGCGGTTTATTTTATGTGCTGGATAACAAAGCAATGTTTGAAAGCCTTACCGCTTTGCTGAAAGGAGATACCGCCCCGGAAACGGGACCAAACGGCGAATAGTTTTTAGATATTTAGCATTTCTGTGTTTCAGTGGCAAAGTAGGTTGCCACTGAAACATTATTGCATTAAAAGACAGAGACCTGACAAAGACTCTTTACCCCTCGGGCCTTCAATCCGTATCTTTACCGGAATGATGCGTAAGGGATATATAAGAGTTAGCCTGCTGTTTTTTATACTGACATTTATCTGTCAGTGTGTGCAGCCACTGCTGGCCGCTCCTTCGGCGGTAGCGACAGCATCTGCCGAAAGAACCATTATTTCTTACCAGGACAAACTTCCAAATGCAGAACTAGAGAGAGTGCAGGCACCGGTAGTGACGGGGGCTCATATCCTGGTTCAAAAATCATTTTCACCTGCAATATTACAAGCAGCCATCTCTTTCGTATCCGGCGCCGACCTTCTCAATAATGCACAGCTCAGAGAGTCTGCCCGGCTGCGCAAGGATTACCTGTTTTATATTTATCCATCCCACCATTTCTGGTAATAGTATTCTGCTTTTGTATGTGACTACTCTATTATATGCTCCGGCGTATAAGTACTTATTTATTTACTAAAACAAAATCGTATGAATGGTACTTTAATAACGGCATTGGTCGTGGTGGGGGCTATCTTTCTTGTTATTTCTATGCTCGTATTTATTAATAACCGTGACAAGAAGAAAGACTCTGCTGACTAAAGCAGAACTTTGGTAGGGGTGGGAGATTAATTGTTAATCAAAGTGAATCTGTATGATGGTGTCGCCTGAAAATATACTGCTGGCCGGATCTTTACTTTTACTTACCAGTATACTGGCGGGTAAAACATCGAGCAGGTTTGGTGTGCCCACCCTTATTTTATTTTTAATTGTTGGTATGCTTGCTGGTTCAGAAGGCATCGGTAATATCTATTTTGACAATCCGAATATTGCACAGTTCATTGGCATCACCGCATTGAATTTTATTCTATTCTCCGGAGGCCTTGATACCAACTGGGAAACCATCCGGCCCGTCGTATGGCGGGGTATCTCTCTTTCCACTATTGGTGTATTTATTACCGCATTGGCGGTAGGGCTCTTTGTCCATTTCTTTTTTAATTTCACTTTGCTGGAAGGATTATTGTTAGGTGCTATCGTATCTGCTACAGATGCGGCAGCGGTATTTTCAATTTTGCGGAGCCGGGGCGTTAAACTAAAAGGAAAAGTAGGATCTGTACTGGAATTTGAAAGTGGCAGTAATGATCCAATGGCCTATTTCCTTACAGTGTCCCTTACAGGGATCATTGCTACTGGTCATTTTGACGGGGTAAACTTTGTATTTCATTTTTTCAAAGAGTTCATGAT
>CALSAT010000293.1:0-5289 GCA_943372905.1 Bacteroides fragilis
AGCGGTCCCAGCATAGCGGATCCCCCCAGTGGCGAGATCATGGAAAGCCATATTAACTGGTACCACAACATCATGGAGTTACTCCGAGATTGGTATTTTGTTCAATGTGCCCCTTCAGACCCTGCCGCAAGGAAGATGGTATTTGATGATGAACTCATGGGACAATTGATCCGTTTTGTATCATCCCACGAGGTGGGGCATACATTGGGATTGCGGCACAACTTTGGCTCAAGTTCTACAGTACCTGTAGAGAACCTTCGTAATAAAGCCTGGGTAGAAGCAAATGGTCACACACCTTCGATCATGGACTATGCCCGTTTTAACTATGTGGCACAACCGGAAGATAACATTAGCCGCAAAGGCTTATTTCCCCGAATCGGCGATTATGATCACTGGGCTATTGAATGGGGATACCGTCTTTTCCCGGAATATAAAAGTGCAGAAGCGGAGAAAGGGCACCTGAATACATGGATCATTGACAAATTGAAAAACCGCCGTCTCTGGTGGGGTGATGGCGAAAATAATGGCGATGACTCCCGCAACCAGACAGAAGACCTTGGTGATGATGCGGTGAAAGCCAGTATGTATGGTATTAAAAACCTGCAACGTATTGTACCCAACCTGGCAGAGTGGACAAAAGAAGCAAATAAAGATTATACCGGCCTGCAGCAAATGTATGAGCAGGTGCAGGGGCAATTTGGCCGCTACTCCGTGCATATTGCCCGCAATGTAGGTGGCATTATGCTGACTCCTAAAATGGTTGAGGAAAGTGGTCCGGTGTACGAAAACGTACCGGAGGCAAAGCAAAAGGAAGCTGTTGACTTTTTAAATAAGAACCTGTTTACTACACCAATGTGGCTGGTAAACAATGATATATCCTCCAAAACTGGCTTAAGTGGAACAACGCTGGTTGGCCAGGTTCAGGACGCTGCACTCAATCGTTTATTAAGCAGCCGTACACTTGCCAAGCTGGTGGATGCTGAAACAACCCTGGGAAACAACGCTTACCAGGTAACGGAACTGCTGGCAGACTTGAAAAAAGGAATTTGGAGTGAGTTGGCAACTGCAAAAGCAACAGATATTTATAGAAGGAATTTACAGAAGTCTTATGTCACGTCTCTAATTAACCTTCTGTCTCCCCAAAGCATCGGTTCACCCATTCAGGGGCTGGTCATCATTTCAGGTGGATTGAATGACAAGTCGGATGCAAAGAGCATTGTGAGGGGGCACCTAGCCTCATTAAGGACTGAAATTGCTGGTGCTGCGGCACGGGCAACCGATACGCTGACAAAGTACCATTTACAAGACCTTGCAGATAGAATTAATAAAGCGCTGAATCCTAAAGGGTAGCAAGGATTATTTAGCTAAAATATGAAGAATATGCGGAGGCAGGTTTTCGAAAAGAAAACCTGCTTTTATTTTCTCCTTGCCTTTGCCAGATGAAATAGCTGACCTATCTTTGCACCCCGTTGAAAAACGGCGGACAATTTTACTGTCCACATTGCCGAAGAGGTTCGATAAAGGTCCGCCCTGTGGCGGAATGCCTCAAGGGTATCATAATTAATACTGGGTAAAATGCCTAAAGTAAAAACGAACTCCAGTGCCAAAAAACGCTTTAAAGTGACCGGCACAGGAAAGATCATGCATCAGAAAGCCTTCAAACGTCACATTCTGACGAAGAAATCAAAAAAACGTAAACGCAATATGCGCAAAGATGGAGAGGTAGCTGCTTCTCATCTGCACTTTGTAAAACGCTTGTTGAGACTGAAATAAGCCACACAGAAGTGGCAATGAGTTGCGAAACTCAAAGCCCGCAACTTCACCTAATTAATAATTTAAACTCTTTAAGATATGCCTCGTTCAAAAAATGCAGTGGCTTCTAAAGCCCGTCGCAAAAAAATATTAAAGCAAGCCAAAGGCTTCTATGGTAAACGTAAAAACGTACTTACCGTTGCCAAAAACGTAGTAGAAAAAGGTATGACCTACATGTTCGTGGGTCGTAAACTGAAGAAAAGAGAATACCGCTCACTCTGGATAGCCCGTATTAATGCAGCTGTACGTGAAGAAGGAATGACGTATTCACAGTTCATTAATAAATTGCAGACAAAAGGTATCAGCCTGGACCGCAAAGTACTGGCCGATCTGGCTATGAACAACCCGGAAACATTCAAGAACCTGGTTGACTCAGTAAAATAAGCTTACAACAGCACCACAATAAAAATCCCCTGCATTTGCAGGGGATTTTTTGTTTATTGACCAAAACTCTTTTTGATCTGCTCAGTGGCACAAACACTGAGCACTTTGTTGAATTCATCTGCCTTTTTCTGATCGTCTTTCACTTTATTCCAGGCCTCAACTTGTTTTTTTGAGCAATCAACCTGAGCTTCTGTACGTTTAGGATCAGATGGGTCCATAGCATTGGCTTTCTTTGAGCATTCACATACCTCTTCGCCGATAGCAGTACCGCTTTTGGCTTTATCGCAACTGGTTAAAAACGCAGCGCTGAGCAGAACAATAACTAATTTCTTCATAAGTGGTTTGATTTGGTGATCACACAATATAACTAAATCTGCACTCTGATATGTTGAGAAGGGACAGAAAGCCGGTGAATTCAGCAGTGCCTGGCTATAAAGAGAATGTATGTCCCGCAACAGCGCTGTTTACCAAACAATGCAATTAAGCACACTAAGTATGCACAAGCAAATAGTTTGTAAGATACCCGAAAGGGTAAATTCAAGAACGGGGAAGGGTAATAGTTAAGTTACATTATGTCCATTGCCTTTACGAAAGCAGTGGTTTGAAAGGGAAGTATCAGTGTAAGCCATTCCCAATGAGTATAAATGGCAAAAAGTAATGCTGCAGTAGAAGCAAGAAAAACTAACCACCAGAGACCTTTATATTTCTTAGTTTGTTCCATTGTATTTTTTTTGGTTACAGCCATCATACTCAGGCGGTGCAAAAATAAGGCGGCGGGTCTAAAATGTAAAAAGAGTTTTTTCCACCTGCGTGAATATAATCACTTCACACCCAGACCTTTCATCATCGCTGCCACTCCAGGTTGCTTGCTAACGGCTTTGGGGTCATATTTTCCATCTGCCACATACTTTCCGGAAACGTAGTGCTGTGTATAACTCCAGAGATAAGGGGAAGGAACCCCTTTCTTTTTATACCCAAGCCCGTTGAATTTTTCAAACATAACCAGGCAATCCTGAATGGTCCAGTTAGTGACTTTATTATAACCCATCAGCCGCAGAGCATCCAATGCTGATTCTTCCCAACTATATGGATTGGTTTTAGAAGGAGGTACCGTGCCGCCACCGGGGTTTGCTTTTGGCCTGCCTGCCGGCACATGTACGGTACGGCCCGTTAACGGATCTCCGCAATGGAGGTGGTAAAGAAAGGGGTTCTTAAAACCGCCTGCTTCCATAAAATGAGTAATGCCAATGAACCACCAGGGAATACCATTTGCCAGGGTGGCGGCTACGGACTGATACTTTGCCTGGCCCGATTTTATCCTTTTGCAAATAGCATCAGTTTCCGCTTTTTTGGCAGGGTTTATTACTGCAGACTTGTACATATCGGCGTAAGTGGTGGCCATAATCATTAGTTTATTATAAAAGGAAGAAATTACTTAAAACCATTGTTCACAGGACGGAAGATTGGCTGAACCGAAAATGCTGCTGCAAAGCATAAAGGAAGGCGCTGCTATGAAGATAGGAAATTTAATAAATAGTAATATCTCTATTGCGAATTTTCTAGGGCGTTATTCTTTTTCCGTACCCGGCGGATCGCCAGTGGGATAGCTATTACTGCGCCTGATAAAGCCAATATCCATTTAGTATAAACAAGAATGTGAAAGATGGCAAATTCACCACCGATCTTTGGCACCTCTAACCACTGCAATAAGAACCAGTTCTCCGCAATATCACAAAAGAATGCTATAAACTGACCAATAGCCAAGGTGGATAAAAAAAGCCTCAGCTTGCGGTTGGCGGACTTGTTTCTGGCCATCATACAAAGTGCCAGTATTCCCGGATATACGCCTAGCATGAAAGCAAAATCAAAATACAAGTGGTATTCCAATGAGCGTCTCACGGGACCATTCAGGCCACCCAGTATGGCAGCCACTTTTTCTTTGGGATAAGTGACTTCCAGCCCGATAATAGTAAACAGTTTCTCGTTGTAAATAAAATCACTTTCCATCCACTTCATGCAGAAAGCAGTACCTGCAAAAAGCCCAAAACAAAAAATAAATAGTCTCTGCCAGCCTTTATTATTCGTACTCATACGATTGCGTCACTTTTTTTACCCATATTTTCGAATAAATGTACGAACCTTAGGCTTTTTTTCTACTTTCGTGACATTGTGTTGAGAAAACACAACGTTTGCGCCATAATAACACCTGACAACCTAACGATTGCGATGAAGATCCAGTTTTATTTACGTTTCCACACCCGCTTTGGACAGAGCCTGTTGGTTTCCGGCAATATTGATGAGCTTGGGAATAACCATCCGGAACAGGCATTGCCTATGACCTATCTTAATGATGAATTCTGGCATATCTCTATTGATATCAAACGGAAAGAGCTTACGAAAGATCTTAGTTACAAATACATTCTGAAAAACGAGGATGGTGAAATGATCTTTGAATGGGGTAACGACAGAAGCGTTGAGGTTCCCTCTAAAGACATTCATGAGTTGTTATTATCAGATACCTGGAACCACGCCGGTGAATATGAGAATGTATTCTTTTCGGCTCCTTTTAAAAAAGTATTGTTACAATCTCACCACAGTAAGGCAAAGCCGGTAGAAGATAAAGATTTCACCCATGTGTTTAAAGTAAAAGCGCCATTGCTGGATAAACAAGAAGTGGTTTGTCTTACCGGGGGCGGGGAACGGTTTGCCAACTGGAATGAGGCCGATCCGGTGATATTGAAAAAAGAAGGTGACTGGTGGGTGGCAAAACTTGATCTCTCTAACGAGAATTTCCCGGTTGCCTACAAGTATGGCATCTACAATACTAAAGACATGGCCTTTGCCGGTTATGAAAGCGGCAATAACCGGCTGGCTTACAGTGATGCAGCAAAGAAAAAAGTGACCGTACTACACGATGGCTTCATTCACTTTTCCAACAATACCTGGAAGGGCGCAGGTGTGGCTATTCCTGTTTTTAGCTTACGCAGTAAGAATAGTTTTGGGGTAGGGGAGTTCAGCGATATAAAACTGCTGGTGGACTGGGCTAAAAAAACCGGGTTAAAACTGATACAACTGCTGCCGATCAATAATACC
>CALSAT010000294.1:0-5280 GCA_943372905.1 Bacteroides fragilis
TTTGTACCGCAGGGTAGTACTTAATCCTAACGTCATTTTAGGGTTAGGGTTGCCCACATAATATAATACGTCTCCGCCATCTGTGTAGATTGCCAGACCTGTAGCCTTATCAAATCCTTCAAACTGACGGGTAAAGAATGCATTGATAGGCAATCCGTTCTTAATAACTTCCACAGTAGTTCCGGTAATACCCTGACCGTGCAATCCACCGGTATTGATAGGAGCTGGCAAACCAGATACTTCGTTAGTGATAAACGTAGCGTTCACGCCAAAATCCCAGGAAAAGTCTTTCTTAGTAATGATAGCTGCATTTACTGCCGCTTCAACGCCTTTATTATCAATATTACCGGCAAGATTTGTCCACTTAACTACACCACCTGGCGCCGCTGGCTGAGGGGGTTCACTTGGGAAAAGCAGGTCGGTTGTTCTCTTATTGAAATAGTCAACGGTGATGTTGATCTTGTTCTTTAAGATTGCCATATCAAATCCTACGTTGAACTGCCTGTCAGCCTGCCATTTCAGGTCTTGGTTAGCATTGTTAGCTGCACTGAAAGCTCCTGAACCGTTGCCGGAGAAAGAATAACGCAATTGAGCCGAGCCAGAAGGGAACTCAGAGTTACCGGTTTTACCCCAGCCTGCACGGATCTTTAAAGAATTGATCGCTTCAACCTGGAAAAAATCTTCCTTGCTTACATTCCACGCAGCACCAAAAGAGGGGAAATAACCATACTTGTTATTCTCACCAAACTTAGTAGAACCATCTGCACGGAAAGTGGCAGTCAATAAATATTTATCCTTATAGTTAAATGCTGTTCTTACAAAGTAAGATTGTAATTCATTGGTTGGGTCTGAATAAGAACCAATAGCCCTGTTGGTCGGGTTGGTAAACTGGATATAATCTTCGAAATCAAGCCCAAAATCACCAAAACCACCATTGGCATTACCGAAACCACCCAGGTCGTAGCCTTTATTGATGAATTTCAGGTACTCAAATCCTGCCACCGCCTGCAAATTCAGATCCGCAGTAATTTGTTTGTTGTAATTCAGTGTATGAGTGATCTGTTGTGTGATCAATTGGCTTTGGGCCAACCTTACACGACCTCTTCCATATGTATCATTAAAATTAAGGAATGGCTGAACAGTAGTACTCCTTAAACCTGTACCATAGTTGATACTGTACAGGAAACGGTACTCCAGATCTTTAGTGAATTTGTAGTAAGGCGAAATACTGGCCAGGATAGTTGTTACACGGGCCTTATCAGTAATCGCTTCCTGTACTGCTACGGGGTTCAGCAGGTCACCCCCCACCAATACGTTGATAGAGTCTTGTCCGTTTGCTTTTTTTACGATCAGCCTTTCTGTGGGGTTCCACTGGAGGGCATTGCCTATCAGGCTTCCCCGTGAACCGGCATCGTTGGAGATAGGTGCGATTTCTTCCCTGTACTGGCTGGGTATGATATTTACATCCAGCCCCAGTTTCTTGCTCTCCAGGAATTTAAAATTCAATGTCGCATTGGCGGTGAACTTTTTAATACCTGATTTTTTTACAATTCCTTCCTGGTCCAGCACACCTAATGATAACCGGTAGCGGGCATTTTCATTACCGCCGCTTACGCTCACATTATAGTTCTGGATTTTTCCACTTCTCAATATGGCATCCAATGCATTCACATCGGCACCTCTGTCATTTGAACTGCTCAAACCATAATAAGTAAGCGCCTCACGGAACTGCTGTGCATTCAGCACCTCAATTCGTCTGGCGATTTTAGAGGTACCAACAGAAGCACTTACTTCAATTTTGGGTTCTCCGCTCTTTCCTCTTTTGGTGGTGATCAATACCACACCATACGCAGCTCTTGAACCGTAGATGGCGGTTGCTGATGCATCTTTCAATACATCAATGGAGGCTATATCCGCAGGATTGATATAGTTCAGCGGGTTATTACCGGGATTACTTCCTCCTAAACCAACATCACCCAAACCGGGACGGGCAGAACGGCCATCCAGAGGTACTCCATCCACCACATATAATGGCTGACCTGTACCGGTGACCGCAGATGCACCGCGGATCTTCACCGTAGTGGCACCGCCGGGCTGACCGCTGTTATTAATAACCTGTACGCCGGATAGTTTACCCTGCATCAGTTGATCAGCAGAAATAAAAACCCCTTTGTTGAAGTCTTTCTCTTTTACAGATCCGACAGAACCTGTCAGGTCTTTCTTTTTAGAAGAACCATACCCGGTCACCACCACCTCATTCAGGTTGGCGCCGGCATTGGCAACAAATGAAACTTCAATAGCACCACCAGTAATAGCCACTTCCTGCCGGTCATAACCAACAGAAGTAATTACCAGGGTCGTTGCGCTTGAAGGAACCGACAGAGAGAATGTCCCGTCGGGTTTGGTAGAAGTTCCGGTCCTGGATCCCTTTACCTGGACAGACGCACCTGAAACAGGTGATCCATCCTTAGAATCAGTAACCTTCCCGGTCACGGTTTTATCCTGTGCAAAGCATACTTGCAGGACAAAAACGAATACCATGCTAAACAGAGCAGAAAGCAGTTTTTGTGCAGACATAAGCAATCGATTTTTTGAAATTTATAATCTATATGTTAATCACATTGTTATATGCCCTGGGCAATCAGGGCAAAACTTCTGGTGGATAAGGTTCTGTATGCGGCAGCACTGACTTTTCTCTACATTTTCAGGTCACAATCCCTAAGCCAGTGTTAAAATTTTACTAAAGCGCCATAAATTTAAGTGTAATTATGTGTATCATACACACTTGTAACAGATTTTTTTATTCTAATTCACTCCGCAAACATTTGCGGAAATGTTTTCGGTGGATAAAATAATGAGTGTATTTTTAGCATAATTAAGGGTAAATGGGACAAACAGCTACTTTAAAAAAGATATCGGAACAGCTAAACCTCAGCATTTCTACTATTTCCAGGGCTTTGAAAAACCACCCGGATATATCAGAAAATACAAAAAGAAAGGTGAAAGAACTGGCCGTCCTCATGGAATATGAGCCAAACAGCTATGCGATCAACCTCCGGACCAATAAAAGCAAGGTCTTTGGCCTGGTGGTACCCTATATTTCAAACATGTTTTACGACTCCTTTATCTCTGCCGCTGAAAAGGATGCCCGGAAAAGCGGCTACTCTTTATTGATACTTCAATCAGGCGATGATCCGCTGCAGGAAGCAGAAAACCTCAAGCTTTGCAAACACTACCGGGTAGATGGCATACTCATATCTGCAGCTCCCGATAGTTATTCCACCGAATTGCTTACTAAGTACCAGGAAAGCGGTATCCCCGTCGTCTTTTTTGACAAAGTGCCCGAGGCTGGCGACTTCGATACCATTTGCATGGCCGATGAAGAAGCAGCTACCATGGCAGCGCATACCATTCTTACTTATAAAAAGAAAAATATCCTTGCCCTGTTTGGTAATGCCGAATTATCCATAACCAAAAAAAGAAGGGATGCTTTTTTAAAACTGCTGGAGAAAGAAAAAGGATTGAAAATACAAGTGCAGTATTGCTCCAACACGGAAGAAGCAAAGAATTATACCACGCTTGCCACCAGTCAGTCGCATCGTCCGGACCATATTTTTTGCATGAGTGATGAGATTCTTATTGGTGTAATGAAATCGTTGAAACAATCCAAACTCAACATACCGGAAGATGTCTCTGTGCTTGCCATCAGCAATGGTTTTATCCCCGGGCTTTTCAATCCCGAAGTAACCTATATTGAAACCAGCGGCTATGAATTGGGAAAACTTGCTATCAAAAGAATGCTGGAGAACATGGAAAGTAAAACACCCCCAAAATCTATCATCCTGCCCTCCCGGCTGGTAGAAGGAGAGTCTTTATAACACCCGTATCAGCTATGCTGCATTTTACGCTGGTACTGCTTTTTTACAGAATATAATTTACCCGGGCGGTGAGAAAGGTTAGTTTCCATTTCATTCAGGTCCTGCAGCCAGTCCTTTACAGATATTTTCTTTCTGAAATTGCGGCGGTCGAGCTCAATACCTAATATTGATTCATACAACTCCTGCAATTCCCGCAGGGAAAACTTTTCCGGCAGCAGATTAAACACTACCGGCTGCTCCATTACCTGCTCCTGCAAAGACCGCAAACTTGTATCCAGTATCTTCTTGTGGTCAAAGGCAAGTTTTTTTATTTCACTTAATGAATGCCAGTGCAGTTCATTATTACTCAATTTCAATTTATGATTCTTTATATCCAGTAAAGAATAATAAGCGATAGTAATTACCCGGCCCGAAGGGTGCCGTCCAATTTCTCCAAACGCATGCACCTGCTCCAGGTACACATCATCCAGCCCGGTCCGTTCTTTTAATATCCTGTAAGAGGCCGTATCAAGATCTTCATCCGGCCGTACCAGGTCCCCAAGCAAAGAATACAATCCCTCAAATTCTTCCAGGTCAGATTTGATGAGCAATACTTTCAATTCCTTATCATCATACCCGAATATGACACAGTCCACCGAAACGGCAATATTAAAATAATCAAGGTGGCTGATCTTCTCGATCTCAGCCGTCTTTAATTGCAATGCTTTTGACATATTACAGGCGCCTTAGTACTATTATTGAATAGCCAGCTTTACAGTAGCCGTATAGCCAGCTGCTTTAATTTTCAGCAAATATATGCCTCCGGGCAGATTACCAAGTTTTCCAGCTAAGGGTATCCGTTGTTTTCCTTTTACCAGGCGGTCAGAAAAAATCACTTGTATGTCTTGCCCCAACTGGTTCAGCAATGCTATTTCCACCTTGCCTGTTTCAGGAACATTCATATCTATTACAGAAGCATTGCCCCCGGGATTGGGGAATACAGTTGCTTCCAGTATAGTGCTGGCCGCAGTCGCCCCGCCCGTTGAGGTTACCACCGCATTTGACAAATTCCTGTTTACATACACCCGGTAGTCTCCGGGGTCCAGTGTAATGTTTTGTGCCGCACCCGTAGCCGTAATAGTGCCTCCATTCAGGTAATCGTACCAGGTGCCTGCCACCGGAAACGTAACGGTGGTTGATTGCGACGCCACATCAAAATTTCCTGCCACTACTATCACCGATGAATCTGTCGCACTTCTCAGCTTCAGCCATTTAAAAGCACCGCCAAGATTTTTTTCTACCGTAATATTATTCGCAATAAATACATCCTTGTACCACGGATGAAAACGGAGTTTATTTAAACTGCTGAACACATCATACACCCGTTTACGCTGAACAACATCCTTATAATCCCAGCGTATCG
>CALSAT010000295.1:0-5275 GCA_943372905.1 Bacteroides fragilis
AAAAACTAATTTCATCAAATACACTTGCTTCCTCAGCGCCACGGTAATTGGCAACGATGGCCAATAATTTACTGCCTTCCTTATCGACCTGCAATCCTTTCAGCACTTCTGTTGTATCTGCCATCTGCGGAATCGCTTTCGGCGAAACAAAACTGCCGAAATCGATCGTATCAAAACCCACCTTCAGTAAAGAATTAATATACTCAATTTTCTTTTCCGTAGGTATAAATGTCTTCCACCCCTGCATGGCATCACGGGGACATTCGATGAGTTTGATACTATTAGTTTTCATTACAGTCGTTGCTTCATTGCTTCATACAAAATGATCCCTGTAGCCACACTCACATTCAAACTTTCAAAATCCCCTTTCATGGGGATCTTTATTTTCTCATCACATATCTTCATCAGCGCCGGATAGATTCCTTTTTCTTCACTGCCCACCACAATCGCTGAAGGACCAGAAAAATCGGCTTCAGCAATACTTTGAGTGGCTGTCATTTCACTCGCAAATACTTTTATCCCGTTCAGGTGCAGTTCATCTACTGCTTTCATTAAACTGCTTACCCGGCAAACAGGTATCTGCTCCAATGCCCCGGCAGAGGTAAGTATCGCATCTTCATTTAAGGCCCCCACCCCTTTATCAGGAATAATAATGGCATGTACTCCGGTGCAAAACGCCGTACGGGCAATGCCACCTATGTTGCGGATATCTGTTATCCCATCAAGTATTAAAAACAATGGCACTTCTCCCTTTTCAATCACGAAGGAGATAACATCCTGCAGATTCTGGTATTGCACTTTGGCTATTTGGGCTATGCAGCCATCATGATTGCCCACATTAAAGCCATCGATCTTTGCCGCCGGCACATAATTAACCGGCACCCCATTTTGCAATGCCTGCCTTTTGATATCGCTAACATCCTCTCCCACAGCCCTTGTGTCCAGGTATATCCTGTCTAATTGCTGCCCGGACTGTAATGCCGAGATAACTGCCTTACGGCCAATAACAAGGGTGTTCTTCTTTGGCCGGTGTTGTTGTCTGAAATTTTTCACGTTGTAAAAATAAAGGTTTGGCACTGAAGCACTGAAATGATAAACCCCGAAAGATTGATGAATCTCTCGGGGTTTAAAGCCCCTCTTGCGGAGGGGTTTGGGGAGGCGGGGCCTTATTTCAACCCAAATGCTTTCTTCACTTTTCCTACATAATCCAGCTTCTCCCAGGTAAACAATTCAACTTTTTTGGTCACTTTTTTGCCATCAGGAGAAGTGAATGTTTTCTCCACTATCTGCGGAATACGGCCCATGTGTCCATAAGCAGCTGTTTCGCTATAAATAGGATTACGCAGTTTCAACCGCTGCTCAATAAAGTAAGGGCGCATATCAAATACCCCTTCTACTATCTTGCTGATCTCACCATCGGTCATATCCACCTTGGCAGTGCCGTAGGTATTTACGTTAATACTGGTAGGCTGCGCCACACCAATAGCGTAAGAAACCTGTACCAGTATTTCGCTGCACAAACCAGCTGCCACCAGGTTCTTTGCAATATGCCTGGTAGCATAGGCAGCAGAGCGGTCCACTTTAGAAGGGTCTTTTCCGCTGAATGCACCACCACCGTGGGCACCTTTGCCACCATAAGTATCTACAATGATCTTGCGGCCAGTCAGGCCAGTATCGCCATGCGGGCCCCCGATAACAAACTTACCGGTTGGGTTGATGTGATACTTGATATCATTATTGAACAACTTGGCGTATTTCTTATATTTTGTTTTGATCCGGGGAATCAGAATATTGATCACATCGCTTTTGATCTTGGCCAGCATTTTCGCTTCTGCATCAAAATCATCATGCTGGGTGGAGATAACAATTGCATCAATACGCACCGGCTGATTATTATCATCATACTCTAATGTTACCTGGCTCTTGGCATCCGGACGCAGGTAAGGCATTTTGGAATTCTTCTCCCGGCGGATAGCAGCCAGCTCGATCAGCAGGTTATGGGCCAGGTCCAATGCAAGCGGCATATAATGCTCAGTTTCATTAGTGGCATAGCCAAACATCATTCCCTGGTCACCGGCACCCTGTTCTTCTTTCTTCTTCTTATCCACCCCTTGGTTAATATCAGACGATTGCTCATGAATAGCTGAGAGTACACCGCAACTGCTTGCCTCAAACATATATTCACTTTTGGTGTACCCAATTTTGCGGATCACTCCACGGGCTATTTCCTGCACATCCAGGTATGCTTTTGATTTTACTTCACCGGCCAATACTACCTGTCCGGTAGTTACCAATGTCTCACAGGCTACTTTGGATTGTGCATCAAAAGCAAGGAAATTATCAATAAGGGCATCAGATATCTGGTCGGCTACTTTGTCAGGATGTCCTTCACTAACAGATTCTGATGTAAATAAATAAGGCATGAATAAAAATTTTAGGTCGCAAAGATAAGGGCAGCGTTATAAATGAACAAAGTCTTCCCGCCTTTAGCGGAAAGACTTTTTGAACATATCTTAATAACTAAGGATTATAGTTTTGAATAGACAATTCTCAAGCGAAGCCGTTTGGCTGGTTCAGCATAATTGCCCCCGGCAAGCACCACTCTTCCCCAGGCTACTCTGTCAGTTACATAGATCAGGCTTTTGGTCTTGTATAAATACGAGTATTCAAAAGCCCTGACAGGAGCATAAAGCCGCAATGTATAATTGGTGTTTTTGGTCGTGATCAAATTTTGAACATACCTGGAGATATTGAACCGGTAAGTACTGTCAGCTTTTCTGATACCGCCAAAGGAAGTAAAGTTGTAATTGAATGGATCAGTCGGGTTAAAGGTCCAGCTCAATGCCTGGTCAATATCAAAAGTGGATGCCGTATCCCCGGCATTATTGATCCTGTCAAGATACAGGGCCAGGGGCTGGGTAAAAGTTTTGTCGGAAGGAGGTGTGCGCAACGGAGTGGCGATTATTTCGGCCCGGTGTATCACTGCATTATTAAAGGTGCTTAAAGCAGGTATCTTCAACTGTGCATACGATCCCGGAATACTTTGCAGGTACACTTTATCATCTGAGGGTATCCCATTATTAAGGTAAGCGTTCCAGTTGCCCCCTGGTGCCCTGGAAACAATATTTGCCTGACCATTCGAAAGATGATAGAATTCTGTTGAAGTGGTATCTATTATCCCTCCTGGCCTCTTTAACTGATAATAAATGATAAGTTTTGTTTTGGCATTATCGGTCGGGCTGAAATAGGTAAGTGCATTACCGGAATTATCCGACTTGATCGCAAACCCTCTGAAAAGCTTTTTAAATATAGAATCGTTTCGGAAACCGCCATTCGCAGTATTCGTTGTATCAAACAATTTGAACCGCTCTCCTATCTGGTTAGTCAGCGGAATCCTGATCACATTCGCATTTTTAGTGGTATCCCCTTTTTTCCTAACGTGAAGGATGCTATCATCCAATTTACTGATATCGAAAGTCTTGAAACCAAGTTCAGGGCCTGTTGTTAGAAAATCCGGATGGCTATACTTGTAAAAAGTAGTGTCGTTAAACCCGGCATTTTGTGCTATCTCATACACCCTAAAGGTTTGAAAACTACCCAATGTAGTGTCTCCATAAGAATCCTGGTAAGATAACGACAAGACCACCGAATCTATAGCCACCACTGAATCTTTATTAGTAAAAGGGTTCAAAAAAGTATTGGCCGGTACGATATTGAAATAAGCATCGCCATGAGTACCACCAAATTCAGGATCGTTGGTGATATGTCCCACCATCAGGTCATCATTGTACAACACTTTTGTAGTGTCCGGAAAAACCAGGTTATCAGTTTCAATGTCCAGGAATGTTTCAAAAGTGGTGATATTATCGATCGGTGGTATCAGGTCGCCCCCCAGATTTGTAGCATCATTGATCTTCCGGCAGGCTGAAAATACGATAGCAACCGTGGCTACGATTGCTATGGATGTTAAAGCGAATTGTCTGTTCTTCACAAAGTAAATTTAGATTCGGGTTAGTATGCGTTTATTTGCCTGCAAGGTCGCTATACAGTTGTAAATAGTCTGTTAAATCTCCCTCCGGATTAAAAGGTAAAGTCTTCTTTCCCCGCACTTTAGAAAACTCATCTACCAGTTTCTTTTCTATCTTTTCAGCGCCAAAAGTGATCGCATCAGCAAAAGTGGCGCCGCCGCGGAACATAGCGGTATTCGTTCCCTCTTTATATACTTCCAGGTCTTTTTCTTTTAGCGAAGCATGGATCAGCGCCTTTTTCAGGAAGCCACTTCCAAGCTTTTCTTTGAATGTATTCTGACCAACAGTGTACACTATTTTGCTATGGGCAAAAACCGGTTCCTTTTTATATACAGTTTTCAAGTAGGCAGGTATCAGCCCGGTCATCCAGCCGCTGCAATGGATAATATCCGGAGGCCACCCAAATTTCTTCACCGTTTCCAGGGCACCTTTGCAAAAGAAGATCGTTCTCAGGTCGTTGTCATCAAACCATTTATCATTCTCATCGTGAAAAACGAACTTCCTTTTAAAGAGTTCTTCGTTATCCAGGAAATACACCTGAAGACGGGCACTGGGTAATGAGGCCACCTTGATCTGCAAAGGCATATCGTCATTGTCCACCGTAACATTGATACCGGAAAGCCTTACCACCTCATGCAGGCGGTGACGACGCTCATTGATGGTCCCAAAACGGGGCATGATGCAACGAACCTCCAGGTTGTTGTCATTTGCTTTGATAGCCAGTTTGTTTACGATCTCTGAGAATTCTGTCAGCTCCAGGTAGGGTGACATCTCGTTAGCAATGAATAAAATTCTTTTTTTTGCAGACATGGGCTTCCCGTTTAATTTACACCCTTTTAGGTGTATTCCTTCCGTCTGAATTTTCGGAAGGCGGGCAAAGGTAACTATTTTGACCCGAATTAGGACTGATATAAACAAGAGCACAACAAGCAATTCAGAAAATGATCTTATTTAAAAAAGCAGGAGCCCTTAGTGAATGGCTTGATGCTCAACGAAAAAAAGGACGCCGAATCGGTTTCGCCCCAACAATGGGGGCCTTGCACCAGGGGCACATTTCCCTTATCGATCAATCGAAAAAAGACAACCCACTAACCGTAAGCAGCATATTTGTGAACCCGGCACAGTTCAATGATCCCAAAGATTTTGAAAAATACCCCATCACCATCGAAAGGGATATTGCTATGCTTGAGGCTGCCGGATGTAATGTTATTTTCCTGCCATCAGTGACAGAAATGTACCCCGATGGC
>CALSAT010000296.1:0-5234 GCA_943372905.1 Bacteroides fragilis
AAAGTTTGCAGCTTATCCAGTCAATGATAAGCAAGGCGAAGCAGGATATGTCTGGTAACAGTATTTATTTCCTGGTATGGGGGTGGGTAACCTTTATTGGATGTATCGGTCAGTATGTACTGATGAGCATTGTAAAGTATGAGCAGCACTACCATGTGTGGTGGCTCGTAGTGCCCTGTGTCATTTTTACCATTTGGTACAGTGCCAAAGAAGGCAAACAGGCAAAGGCAAAGACTTATGTAGGGGAAAGTATGAAATACCTGTGGATGGGTATGGGTATCAGTTTTTTTGTGTTGAGTATGATACTGACAAAGATAGGTTGGGATAAGCCTGTGTTTCCTTTCTTTATATTGCTTTATGGACTGGGCACTTTTATCTCGGGTAATTTTCTCCGCTTCAGGCCTTTGATCATTGGTGGAATCGTTGCCTGGGGGCTGGCCATTGGCGCTGTATTTACAAGCTATGAGCACCAGATGCTTTTTGGCGCAGCCGCTATATTGTTCAGCTATATAATACCTGCATACCTGCTTAACCAGCGAAACAGATCTGCTAACACATAAATAGTAAACATGGAATTGAAGGACAAGCCATTGACCGAAAAGGAAAGCCTCGACCTCATTACCGAAATGATTAATAAAGCAAAAGATGCCTGTCATGATACAGGCATTTCTGCCATCATGTGGGGAAGCGTCATTGCTATTTGCTCGTTGGTAAAACTGGCTGAGATCCATTTTGAGTTTCGTTTACCATTCAATATTTATTGGCTCACGTTTGCCGCTGTGATACCGCAGATATATTTCAATATGCAGGAAACTAAACGTCGGAGAGTTAAAACATACGGCGATGAATTTCTGGATTACCTATGGTTCAGCTTTGGTATCTGTTTGTTTCTCATGATCATCATCACCAGTTTTATGTATAGTGAGTGGAAGCCGGTGGCAGAAGAGTATGCCCGGATGAAGGGGCAGCCTTCCCCGTTCCGCTTTTATGAATATAATGCAGCATTATTTTTATTGCTTTATGGCCTGCCCACTTTTGTTACCGGTATCAGCATGAAGTTCAAGCCAATGCTTTGGGGAGGATTGTTTTGCTGGGTATGCTGTCTTATTACTCTTTATACGCCTATTAAGATAGACCTTCTCCTCACTGCATTGTCGGCCATTCTGGCCTGGCTTATTCCCGGCATCATTATGGAAAAAGATTACCGGAAAGCAAAAAGAGAATTAGCACAGGCAAATGTTTAAAGACCTGGACCCCATATTGCACTCGCAACTGCGCCTGGCAGTGATGTCGCTCCTTATTAGTGTAAAGGAGGCGGAGTTTACTTTTATAAAGGAAAAGACCAACGCTACTGCCGGCAACCTGAGTGTGCAGGTACAGAAGCTGAAAGAGGCCGGTTATATTGAAGTGGCTAAACAGTTCAGGGATAACTATCCGCTAACTATCTGCAAGATCACCAAAGCAGGGATTAAGGCATTTGAAGAATATGTGGCCAACCTGCAATCGTATCTCGGTAAGGGCTGAAAAAAATAAGCCCCCGCTGGTGTGCAGGGACTTTATTCTCCGTTGGTACTCTAAAGGTATAAGAATGGTGATATAATTCAGTAGCCTTGTGGGTGCTTTTTGTTGCGTACAGGTTGTAGCACCAGTGAAGGCATGGATTGTTCTTTTTTGGGTTGCAGGATCTTTTCCAGCACTTTTTTGAGGCGATTATATTCTTCCCGCATCGCTTTCTTTACGGACTTGCTCATGGTTTAATTTAATATTTTTCAGGTGTGTTTATGCTGCCGGGTTTATTGCCACCACGGCTGAATAGACTGCTTTCTTATTCTTATTCACGATCTTGATGCGGTACATCATTTTTTGGTTGCCCGCTTTTTCATAAAACTCATAAGTGTCAATAGCGGGTTTATCCGTACCAAATACGAGGGCGGCAAGGCTAAAGTTCACTCCATCGGTACTTTTTTCCACTTCAAACAGGTCCGCTGTTTCATTTTCATCCACCACCCAGTTTAAAACAACTTTATTATTCTTCACGGTGCCTTTAAAATCCAGCATGATGGCAGGCATTTTATGTAAAACAGGTGAAGGAGCTGGTGCAGGGCTTACAGCAAAGGGAGCCGGGCTGTTGGCTGTCGCTGAAGGCTGATAAAACAGCCGCAGCGTGAGTAAAAGGGCGAATAAGGTGTATTTGATCATTTCTTAGGGTTTTGTCCTCACTTGCCGGTAAAACCGGAAAGCGTAGAATTTTCATCGATAGCCCACAGAAATATTGGATGTTTGTTGGGAAAGGGAACCGTTATTTATTCCTGCATCAGATAAGAAAAGTACCGCGGGCCGGAGAATACCGGGAGACAGGTACGGATGCTTATCGTAGTTTTACCAGGGTAAATGTGGTTTTCCGAATCGTAGACAAACCTACCACTTGCTACGCAGATATGCAAGGGTTTAATGGAAAATATTTTCGAAAGCTGCTTGTAATACTTCTTTAATCCGGGTAAACCTTTAATACCTTTGCCCGTTATTAGTCAGGATGAGTGCAATCATACAGGTAAACCACCTTACAAAGGATTTTAAAGATATAAAGGCTGTTGATGATCTTTCTTTTACTGTAAATGAAGGGCAGGTATATGGTTTTTTGGGCCAGAATGGTGCAGGTAAATCTACTACTATCCGCATGTTGCTTACCCTGATTGAACCTACTGCCGGCGATATCGAAATATTTGGGCTAAAGCTCCGCAAACACCGCAAAGAGATACTCCGGCAGATTGGGGCTATTATTGAAAAGCCCGACCTCTATAAATATCTTACTGCGTACGAGAATATCCGCATTTTTTCCCGCCTTAGCGGAGTAAAAGTTTCTGATGCTACAATAAATGAACAGTTAGCTATGGTGGGCCTTGCCGACCGTGCTAAGAGTAAAGTAAAAACCTACTCGCAGGGTATGAAGCAAAGACTTGGCCTTGCCTGTGCCCTGATACATGATCCAAAGCTCATCATCCTGGATGAGCCTACTAATGGTCTGGACCCGCAGGGGATCGCTGATATGCGCAATATGATCGTTCACCTGAGTAAAGATTTGGGCAAAACACTGCTTGTATCTTCTCACCTGCTGAGTGAGATAGAAATGGTGGCCGACAGTATGCTCATTATTAATAAAGGAAAGAAAGTGGTGGAAGGAAAAGTAAGTGAATTGCTGAACCCTTCGCAATCTGTGGTGGAATTAATTACCAGGGATAATGCTGCTGCGCTGCAGTTTCTGCAGCAATCGGAATGGAGCGGTGCGCTGAAGCCGGTAACCAATGGCTCTATTAAACTGGAATTTGATAAAGCAAGGATACCGGAGCTGAATAAACAATTGGTGGAACGGGGTATTGCTGTGATGAGCCTTCGTCCCCTGCATTCACTGGAAGATTATTTCTTATCTCAAACCAAAGTGTAAATGTTCTTAGAACTGTTGCGCATAGAGCTGTTCAAAATTTTTAAACGTCCCCGGACATTTATTGCTTTTGGCGCTATTGCGATGATCATACTGCTGGTACAGTTTGCCCTGATGGTGAATGGTAAAGATTTCATACAATTATTTACCGGCGACCAGGCCGATACTTTTGAGATACCATCTGACAAGATCCTGAATGGTTATTTTATCTGTGTTACTGTGCTGCACATGATACTGTTGCATGTGCCACTGCTGGTGGCACTGATTGCCGGCGATATGATATCCGGTGAAGCTAATCTGGGTACGCTGCGTCTGCTGGCAGGTAAGCCTATTACAAGAACGCAACTGATAATGGCCAAGTTTTCTGCCAGTACTGTGTATGTGCTCCTGTTACTTGCATGGATGGCCCTCTTTGCTTTACTCGGCAGTATTTTATTGTTTGGCAGAGAAGACCTCGTGGTGTTTAAAGAGAATGACATGCACATCATTAAGAATACAGATGTGCTGTGGCGCTTCTTTGCTGCTTTTGTATTTGCTGCTCTTGCCTTAACGGCAATTGGCGCTATGGCCCTGATGTTCTCCACTTTTGCAGAAAACTCATTGGGTCCCATTGTGGCTACGGTATGTGTGGTCATTGTATTTACCATTGTGCAGCAACTGAAGGTGCCGGTATTTGAAGAAACAATAAACCCCTGGTCTTTTACCACGCATATGCTCGGCTGGAAAGGATTCTTTTATGTGGAAAAGACGGCGGAGGGCACCACCATAAACGGATCAATAGAAAATCCTGCTGCACTGGTAAGAAGCGGGCTGATACTGATCGGTTATATTGTATTGTTTCTCCTTATCAGTGCGAGGTATTTTAAACGGAAAGATATTTTGAGCTAAATTGTTTGTATGATGAAAAAAGTGATCGCCTTTTTATTATTATCTGTGGCCACAATAGCTGTGGGGAATGCCCAGGAGATAAAGGAGCTGCTGAAAAAAGTAAAGACCAAGTACGATAAAGTGAATGATTATACCGCTACCGGTAAAATGAAGACCAATGTGATATTCATCAAAGCGCCGGTGGCCACGGTAAAGATCTATTATAAGAAACCGGATAAACTGAAGATTAAGAACGAAAGCGGTATCTCTTTTATTCCCAAAGGATCGGTGAATATCAATATGAATAATGTGCTGGGGCTAAATAATTTTGAGGCGGTGGCAGCGGGTACGGAAAAAGTAAATGGTACTGAATGCAAAGTGGTAAAGATATTTCCCCTGAGTGATGAAGAAAACATTTCCAGGGCTACATTATATATCGATGAGAAAAACCTGCTGGTGCTGAAGTCAGTCATCAGTACTAAGGAGAATGGCACCTACGAACTGGTGATGAGCTATAAGAAGTATGCAGAGTACGGCCTGCCGGATAAAGTAGAGCTTACTTTTAATACCAAGGATTATAAATTGCCCAAAGGGATTACTATAGACTACGATAATGGTTCGAATAAGGAGAGTGCTGATAATGCCAAAACGAAAAAGGGCAAAGTGGAGATCACTTATTCTGATTACAGTATTAATAAAGGGGTACCTGATTCGGTGTTTAATTGAGATGTCTGCGTATTAGTGAATGGTGAGTGGGGAATAGTGAATAGTGAGTTAGGCGGCGGTGGGTGTAGCAGATCCAGGTGGTAAATTGTCATCTCTGTTGGAATTATTGGGGTGCAAGGGGGCCTTTTTAAAGGGGCTCTCCTTTTTATTGATGTAGCGGAAACTGATATTGAAGGAAGAGGTGAAAGAATTGTGAAAGCAG
>CALSAT010000297.1:0-5232 GCA_943372905.1 Bacteroides fragilis
AGGAGATAATAATGAAGCACACCGCAGTACTACAATAAACGGTTGCCGTTTGTTTATCGTGGATTAATCACAGGAAATAATTCTCCCACTATAGCTCCTTTGTGATTGAGAAAAAGCATACTCCTTCCCGCCTTCTCATCTTTCTGGCTAAAACTGTATTCCCTTTGCGCCACAGCGTCTTTGCGTGAGAACCTGTAATACCATTGCGCAGCAATCACTTTGCGTTTCTGTGCCTTTGCGAGATAACTGTATTACTTAGTGCCTTTGTGTCTTTGTGGCAAAAAACCCGTATCTCCTTTGACGCAGGCAAACCCTCATACCCTGATAATGTGATAGCATAAATATTTCCGCCAATAATCCCTATTTTCGGCGCAACCAAACCTTACCAACATGTCATACTATCCGCTTGCCACCGGCAACTCCTGGACCTACACCATGAAAGACGGCAACACCTACACCAATGAAGTAACCGCTGCCGAAGGCAACCTCTTCACTATGAGGAATTCAATGATGCCTAACACTACACAGATAAAACAGGAAGGCGATGAATTTCACGCCAATCATTGGGATGGTACCACTTTCCAACTCTTGCTGAAAGACACCGACGAAAAAGGCTATGACTGGGATGTAAAATTTACAGCCAATGGGCTTGAGAACATCCTTCGCCATGTTATCAAAGAAACCGGCCTCACCAAAGAAGTGGCTGGCAAAACATATACTGATATCATGCTGATTGAAGCAGAAAGCATGCTCATGATGAATGGCAGCCTTATCACACTCAGCTATTTTACCCAATATTATTATGCAAAAGGAGTTGGCCTTGTTCTCGTCACCACCTCCGCAGGAGATGAACATAACCTCACCGCCTCCGTGCTGAATTAAACGGCAGTCGCCATAAAAATATGATCCATTGAAAAAGAAAAGGCCCGGCTTGCTGCCGGGTTATTTTTTATGCCGGTGAGACATTTTCCCCACCCCCTCCTCAAACTTGTCCATCTGCTCTCCATACTTATGCGTCACTTCCTCAGGATGCTCCATTTTATGCACCACATCTTTCTTACGCAGTATTTTCCATAATTGTATCAATGCCGTAAGGGCAAAAATGCCACCGATCACCCAATTAAGAATATGCTGGTTATCGTTTATCTTTTTAGCGATCAGCAGTCCGCCAAAGATGAAAATACAGTTGCCAATAAAAGTGCCGATTCCGATACCCAGTATATAAGAATTATAATGGTCTTTCCGTGGCAGCAATACTTTCTTCGTAAACAACACCGTGCTCCAGCCAAACCAAAAGGGTATCTGAACCGGGTTCACCGCACTCATTACCAATCCCAGAACGAATTTGGGCAGCGGGTTGTCCAATACAAAGTTCTTCTCCACGCTGGGATGCATCGCCGCATAAAAACTGGACACGGCCAGTGCCACCACTATTACCAGTGTTACCCATTCCAGCGCTTTCAATACTTTTTCCTGCTTTCTTATCCAGTCCATCGCCACCAGCGAAAGCCGTACATAAATGATCTCCACCAACAGCGATCCGGCAGAAAATAACATAGCAGCGGCCACTCCGTCAGACACGGATATTTGCATCGCAGCAATATTCAGGGTGCCCAGCGGCAGGGAACCGATAAAACTTACTACCATGCCCGTAAAGAAGATCTTCAGCAAAGGGTGCATGCAACGAAAATAATAAAAAGCAGCGAGCTATCAGTAGCGAAACATAAGTGAGAGGCAATAAATACCTCAGGTTACGATCACCAGTTTTTTCAATTTCACCATATCAGGAATGGTGATCTTCTTCCGGGATATCTTCAGCAGCCCCTCTGCTTCCAGCAGGTTCAGTGTGGTGGTAACGGTTTGCCGGGCGCTGCCGATCAGTTTAGCCACATCATCATGCGTCAGAAAATTAGCAAAGCTAAACGAAGCAGTCGCCCCGTTATATCCTTCCATAATAGCTAAGTGATAGAAAAAGGCCAGCAGCCGGAAACGGACATCCTTATGCAGCATATTAAGCAACCGGAATTCCGCATGGCGCAGCTTTTCCCCCACCTGCTTGCTGTACTTAATGGCCAGCTCAGGTTTCTTGCGCAGCAGTTTCTCAAAATCTTCAATAGAAAACGCACAAAGACTCACATTGCTTTTATAAGCACGGGCAAATTCGCCGTTCAGGTTATTACGTTCCAGGGAAAATTGTCCGAATATTTCTCCTTTCTTAATGATCTCTTTGATGATCTCGTTACCGTTCTCATCCACATAGCCGATCTTGATATAGCCATCCTTTAAAAAATAGAGCTTATTAAGATGATGCGAATCAAAATACACATACTCACCCTTCTTGGCCTCAATAAAATGATGCGCCACATTCAGTTCCTCATACTCCACATCATCCAGCTCACACCACAGATCGTAATTACGCAGCAATACTAATTTATCATCCTGTTCCATACCTAAAAGTAATCAGATTTACGATGGAAGTGTTTAATCGTATTTTTCCAGCATCTTAAAATGCCGCTTCGCATCCTGGAGGTATTTCCATCCCTTAATGAATGACCAGTATGGGGTACCGTTCTTATGATTATAGCGGCTGATCCTGTACAATGCCTTCCAGTGATGTAAGATCACACCATAGGCCTTGCCAATGCCCATACCGCAATCATAGATATGGTTCGGCTCCGCACCGCAACCGTTAAATTCCAGTATAAGAAAGTTCTTCCCCTGCTTCATATCCTCAATAGACGTGGTTTTAATATCATACCGGCCATAATAAAACTTATCCGTGTAGTGGCTCAGTTCATCAAACACCTCGTGCATCCGTTCATCAATCTCACTATGAAGGTTGGTAAACTGTGCGCCACGGTTATGATTACCGGCATAGGATAAATAAAATATCTCCCCCTCCGGTATCACCCGGTCAAAACGGTGACCGTGGCGGTGCTCCATCTCCTCCATCCTGAACCGGGCCCGCGGGTGCTGCTCCACCAGTTCCTTCAGCGTAGAAGTACCATTCCCCTTTACGTGCAATAATTCTTTATCAATAAATCCGCTCACCACCCCCTTCTGTTCCCAGGGATAGCGGTAGTAAAACACACTCACTTCCACCGGCAGTTCCACCAGGTCCTGCACAATGTATTCAACCGGTATCTTCTCATGGTATTTATGCAGTTGGTCCTCGTTCTCTATCTTTCTGAACAAGATACCCTTCATCCCCACATCAGGCTTTACAATAAAAGGGAAACTAAACCCGGCAGCAGCAATTGCCTCCTTTACTTTGTCAAAAGGCCAGTCGTGCATAATATAAATAGTGCGAGGCACCAGGTGCGGAGGCAGCTGATCATACATTTCCTTTTTACCCTCCCCCTCAAAACCACCAAATGTAATAGTGGGATTAGACGAACTAAAAAACCAGAATGACCAACTCCGTAAACAATACCAGAGCCACACAGGGCCAATGGGAAAATAAAGAACATAAAAGTTCCAGAGCTCCCAGTTTGTCAGTTTTTGAAAGAATTTCCTCATGGTGTCAGGTGGACAAAAATAAGTTTCCTGCCAACACATATTTACTTTTACTCCCTCTATTTTTACTTATTCCATTAATACATAACTGATATGAGCATCCGCCTTACCATCCTTCTTCTATTATTCAGCAGTCTGCCTGCCCTCAGTGCCGTAAGCCCATCCACTGTTACAAAGCCCAAAGATCCGCTGGCCGTCACCCTTACAGAAGTCGCAGCATCCCGCTTCGCCAACATGAAAATAAAAGAGATACAAAAAATGGCCGGGCGAAAACTCAAACTAAAGGAAAAGCTCGGCATCAAACTGCTCCAATGGAAAATTAAAAGAGAACTTATAAAAAATAAAAGAGAGAGTGCATCAGAAAAAGGAAAAACAGCACTCATCCTCTCCATAGTAGGTATCGGATGCCTGCTCATACCTTATTTAGGCTTCGCAGCCATTCCAATATTGATATTGGGATTAATATTCGGCTACCAGGCCCGCAAGGCCAACCCCGGCGATAAAAGGGCCAAAGCAGCAATAACCATAGGCTGGGTCGGCATCATCCTGTTCTTACTGGCCCTCGTCCTGGTAATAGCAATATTAGCCTCCCTCGGCAGTTGGGGCTGGGGCTGATAAACAGGTTTTATTCAGTAATATTGCGGACTAATAAATCATTATGCACGTACCAACCGTAGCCGGATTATTTGCCAATGGACAAAGCCCCGAAGTATTATTTTGGGTAGGCTGTGCAGGCAGTTTTGATCAGCGGGCCCAAAAGATCACCAAAGCATTTGTCACCATACTTGATAAAGTAGGTGTCAATTATGCCATACTCGGAAAAGAAGAAATGTGTACGGGCGATCCGGTACGCAGGGCCGGCAACGAATTCATGTTCCAGATGATGGCCTATCAGAATATACAGCTGCTCAATAATTATGGTATCAAAAAAATAGTAACCGCCTGTCCCCACTGTTTCAACACACTAAAAAATGAATACCCCGAACTCGGCGGGCAGTACGACGTTGTCCATCACACCACCTTCCTGCAGGGATTAATAGACGAAGGAAAAATAAAACTAAAAGAAGGCGGCACCTTCAAAGGAAAAAAGATCACTTACCACGACAGTTGCTATCTCGGCCGTTCTAACGGCATCTACGAAGCCCCCCGCAAAGTATTAGAGGCCCTTGATGCAGAACTCGTAGAAATGAAACGCTGCAAAAGCAACGGCCTCTGCTGCGGGGCCGGCGGTGCACAAATGTTCAAAGAAGAAGAAAAAGGCACCAGCCGTATCAATACCGACCGCAGCAACGAAGCCATCAGTACCGGCGCATCCGTTATCGCCGCAGCCTGTCCCTTCTGTAATACCATGATGACAGATGGCGTCAAGCTCGCCGAAAAAGAAGACACCGTACAGGTACTCGATGTGGCAGAAATGATTGCCGCCAGTTTGGCTTAACTTTACCCAATGCAGTTCGACTATCAACATCTACTCAATCCCCACTTTCATCCCGGCTCCCGGGTATGGGTCTATCAGTCTAATCGCCTATTTACACTTAACGAAGCGTTTGAAATAGAAGACCTGCTGAAAGAATTTACCACGCAATGGAAAAGCCACGGCACTCCTGTTAAAGGCGAAGCCCATTTGTTATTCGGCCAGTTTGTACTACTGCTCGCCGATGAAACAGCCACCGGGGTCAGCGGTTGCAGTACTGACAGTTCAGTACGGCTGGTAAA
>CALSAT010000298.1:0-5226 GCA_943372905.1 Bacteroides fragilis
ATTGCCCAAACAATAGCGAATACGATGGCGCCGGCAATGGCCATTTTCTTTACAAAGTTTGCAATTTGTATTTCGAGCGGAGTCTTTTCTTCTGCGATACTTTCTAAGCTTGTTCCAATTTTGCCTAATCGGGTCTCATTGCCTATGGCGGTTATGGTGGCAATGGCCAGGCCACTGGCGACGGTGGTGCCGCTGTAAACCGATCTGTCTTCTTTTGTTTTGTCTTTAAAGACCGCCAATGATTCACCGGTGAGTATGGATTCGTTGACCGAAAAATCGTTGGAATGAACAATGGTACCGTCTGCTGTAATTAACGTTCCTTCTTCCACCACGAGGCTATCACCCACGACGAGGTCTTCGCTTTTTATTTCTTCTTTTCTTCCATTCCGGATGACCTTGCAGTGTGGCTGTGAAAAGTCTTTGAGCTTTTGCAAGGCATTTTTACTCCTGGAATACTGGAATAATGAAATGGAGGTTTGGAATACGATCGCTGCGGCAAGAAAAATACCATCGCCGGTTTTGCCGCTGATAAAATAGATGGAGGCGGCGGTGAGCAGCAAGATCATCATGGGGTCTTTGCCGATGCGCTTCAGTGTATCGAGGATGCCGTTCTCTTTTTTATAGTGTAGTTTATTTTGCCCGAATTTTTCCCGGGCCATGATTACCTGCTCATTTGTTAAACCCAGGATATTGAAATTGTTTTCAGGCATTGTCAAATATACCTTTAAATACCCGGGGACTGGTTGAGTTGTGGTGGGGTAACCCTGTTTATCGGGTAATGCCATGCTGTATGCAGCCGTGGGAGATGGATGCAGGGGAAAACGGTGGTTTATTGGAAACTATCTTTTAGCGTTGTGTAACTTTCAATTTGCTGAAAAAGCCTTCTGTGCCGACGTCGACAAATAAACCAATGGAGCCCGATGCGTTTTCCCCGTGCTTCAGGTCATTCACTATCAATGAGGGGTGTTCGTTATTGTTTACAAATAGTTTGGCCTGTTTGCCATTTATCTCTATCCTCATCTTTATCCATTCATCCAGGCCCATGTCTGCGTACGACTCGTACATCTCCGGGTTTTCTTTTCTTAACCGAAAGAATTTGAAGTCGGGATAAGAGAAGTACTGGATGGAGTGATTGCGGCGTAGCTGCTCTTCGGCCCTGCCATTGGTGGGACGGATATAGATACATTCAAACTTTGTATTGTCTTCGTTTATTCTGAAGGCGATACCAATAAATCCGCGGTCGGTGGGTGATGCCGTTTTTAAAAGACGGCTTAATACGTTTACTTCGATGGTGCCGTTTGTGAAGTTGATATTTTTTAGTTTGGCAAATGTGGGTTCATCTATCTCTTTTACCGTGGTATCTTTTACTACTCTCAGCGCTTTTTTACCATTGACCCTGCTGACTGATATGGACACTTTGTTGCTGTCAACTGTTTCATTATTCAGGCGGATGGGTTGCGCTACCAGGTCTGTAAAAAGTAATAATAACAGGATGGCCGTTACACATGATTGTCTTTTCATGTTACTATTTTTTTGCAGGGTCTGTTTAGAAGAGGTGCTATTCTTTTCAGACCAGCTTATGTTCATACGCATATTTTACCAGGCCGATAATGGAGCCGGTGGCAGTTTTGCGAAAGATATTCTTGCGGTGAGTTTCGACGGTCCGTTCTGAGATGAAGAGGGTCTCGGCGATCATTTTATTATTGTATTCTTTTTCGATGAGCCGGATGATCTCTATTTCCCGGTCGGTGAGGTGGGCTTCGTCTATTTGTTTTTTTCGCTGACTGGTGCGTTGCAGTTCATCTATTACTTCTTCGCTGAAGTAGATGCCACCGGCGGCAATTTTTTCCAGTGCTTTTATCAGTTCCTGTTTGCCAATGTTCTTGAGTACATACCCGCTGATGTCGGCATCTTCAATCATTTCATTGACGAGGTCGCCCTGGCCACTCATGGAAAGGGCGAGGATCTTAATATGGGGGAATTTTTCTTTTACCTGTTTGGCCAACTGGTTGCCGGGCAGTTTGGGCATCATTACATCGGTGAGGAGTATATCGACGGGTGTTTGTGCTATTTTATCTATTACTTCGGAGGAATCGGTGGTGGCGAAGGCAAACCGGAAGCTGTCATGTCCCTTTAATAAGGACATCAGTCCGTCAATGACAATCTGGTGATCATCTACGAGCGCCAATATTATCTTTTCCTGCTTCATGGTGGTGTTTGTGGTCTCTGTGGACGCAGCCGTGACTTAAGCCGTTGTATCGTGCTGCTTTGGCGCTGGTAAAATACTATAAAAAAGGATTGCGGAACCGATTAATTTGGCGGGGCGGGCCTGTACAATTTTTGATTATACCTGTTCCACCGGCACATGCAGGGCCACCACTGTTCCCCGGCCCGGGGCGGAGTCGAAATCCACGGTGCCTTTGAGGTATTCGATGCGGGTGGTGATGTTTTTGAGGCCAATGCCTTCAAATTTTTCCTTGTCCGTAGTGTCGAAGCCTTTGCCATTGTCTTCAATGGTACCGCTGATGCCATCTTTGTCACGGATAAGGGATATGTCTAATGTGGTGGCGCCGGCATGTTTGATCGCATTGTTCACACATTCCTGTACCACCCGGTAAAGAACGGTTTCGATGTTGGAATCAAGCCGTTCATCCAGTCCTTCCGTATATACATGTACTTTGAGGTCCTTGTTGGAGAGCTTGTCCACAAAGTCGCGGATGGCGGCGCCGAGGTTATTTTTTAATAAAGCATTCGGCATCATGATGTGTGATACGGTCCTTACTTCCTTGCAGCTTTCATCGACCAGCTGAATGATCTTTTGAAAGGCGGTGTGCTGTTCGGGATTGCCGGGCTGCAATTCTGATTCAAAAGCAGACAGGTTCATCTTGGCGGCGCTCATCATTTGTCCCACACCATCATGCAGGTCTTTGGCGATGCGTTCTCTTTCATTTTCCTCGGCTTCCATCACGGCTTTTACGGCCAGTTCCTGCTGCTTCATGATCTCGGCCTGGAGATGTTGCTCTTTTTTCAGTTTCTCTCTTTTGTAGCGGGAGTGTATGAGCAACCCGGTAAACAATACTACCCCGCCGATGCCAATGAAGAGATAATTCTGCAGGCGCAGGCGGTTCTTTTGTTCAATGATCTGCTGTTCTTTTTTTACAGTTTCATATTTGCTGTTGAGCTCTTCAATCTGTTTTGTTTTTTCCAGTGCATAGAGGCTGTCCCGCAGGGCAGACCGCTGTAAGAAATACTGGAAGGCCTTTTGAAAATCGCCCTGCTTCTGTGCTACGGTGGATAGTTCGTTGTAGTTGTTGGATTGCAGTTCGGGATACTTCAACCGTTCGGCTACTTTATTACTGCGGTTGAGGTAGTCAATGGCTTTATTATAATCGCCTTTGTTGTTCATGGCCACCCCGAGGTCGGAGTAGGTGAGGGCGATGGCGAAACTGTCTTTTAATATTTCCCGGATATTGAGTGCCCGGAGTAAATTGGTTTCTGCCTCGTTGTATTTTTTCTGGATGACATAGACGCCGGCAATGTTACTGAGGGAATAGGACACACTTAATGAGTCGCCGGCAGCTTCGGCGAGTTTCATAGATGCGGTGTAGCGGTTGACGGCTTCCCGGTAATCTTCGCGGTATTCAAATACCACCCCGGATTCGTTTAATATCATGGCAATACCGGCGGTGTCTTTGAGCTGGCGGTAGATGTCGGATGCTTTGTTATAATTATCGAGGGCCCGGTCGAGGCTTCTTGTTTTGCGATAGAGTTTGGCGAGATCGTTATATACCGGGGCGAGTTTTTTTTGATTATTTCCTTTTTCCAGTATGGCGATGGATTCGTAAAAATTGGCGGCGGCCACATCATAGTTTCCTTTGAAGTAGCTGGCCACGCCGATATGTCTTTTTAACTCTGCCACACTGATGGAGTCAGTATGCCTACGGGCCAGTTTGAGTGCTTTTTCTCCTTCGAAGACGGTAGAATCAAAGTTCTTCAGTTGAAAATTCTCGACGAGTTTGATGGACGCATTGATCTGGTCTTCGTACGACTTTCCGGAATTGATGACAGTGCGCAGGCTGTCGAGGTTAACCTGTGCGTGACTGCCGAGACAGCAGAAAAGGAATACTAGGGTCAGTGATCGTTTCATTATTACCGGTATGGTGCGATATTGTCCGGGTGCTTATAGTTGTTTATTTAAGATTAATCATTCTTCACCCGGTTAAAATCCAAGTACTTCTTTCATGGTAAAGAATCCTTTTTTATCTTTTATAAATTCGGCTGCCAATACTGCGCCGGTGGCAAAGCCGGTACGGTTATGTGCCGTATGAATGATCTCTATCGTATCTATCGCTGAAGAATACTTTACACTGTGTGTGCCGGGTGCGGGGTCTATGCGCTGGCTGATGATCTCCAGGTCTTCGGGGTTATCGCTGAGTTCATTCACCCAGTTCTTTTTCCGGTCGACTACTCCAAGTATTTGTTCTGCCAGTGAGATGGCAGTGCCGCTGGGGGCATCTTTTTTTTGTGTATGGTGGGTCTCTTCCAGTATCACTTCGTATTCTTTATGCGGCGACATGAGGGCGGCGAGTTTCTTATTGACCTCAAAGAAAATATTGACGCCCACGCTGTAGTTGCTGGAGTAGATAAAGGAGCCATTCTTATCAGCGCACTGTTTTTTCATGTCGTCTAATTGTGTGGTCCAGCCGGTGGAGCCACATACCACGGGTATGCCATAGTCTATACACTTCTGGATGTTCTCCACCGCACTGTGCGGACTGGTGAATTCGATGGCCACATCGGCGGCAGACAGTTTTTCTTTTGTAAAGTCGTGGAGATTGGGCTGGTCGATGGTCAGCACGATCTCATGTCCTCTTTGCAGGGCGATCTCTTCAATTGCTTTTCCCATTTTGCCATAGCCTATCAGTGCAATTCGCATGGTGATGTTTTAGTTGGTCAAATGTAATTATTAAATGTACCCGAAGAAGTAAGTGCTGGCACGGATTTTCTATCTGCCAGGCGGTAATACCAATTAGACATTGAAAATACATTTTGCACACAGCCCGTCCCGTTTAAACCTATCGTGTGGGCACAAATAATACAGGCACACGGATGAGACGGGTTGGACGGATGAATACGGATCTTTTATTCCGCCTTTGGCGGGATAAACTGGATTAATAACGCTTCAACGCTTCTTAAATAGAGAAAGGTTTGTAAATCCTTATACTG
>CALSAT010000299.1:0-5225 GCA_943372905.1 Bacteroides fragilis
TTTCAACCAGTCAAAAAATCCTTTTTTTATGGCAGCACGGATTCCGTTGAGGTTATAAGAAATGATTCGCATTGTATTAATGATTAAATTGTCCGGCAATTTACATCTTACTTATTACTATGCAAACAACAACACCCTCTAAAAAGGGACCAATTATCCCATCTAAATCACAAGTTTATCTTGAAGGGCCCAAAAGCAGGGGTTATGAATTGTGGTTTGCCTGGAGGGTTTTCCGGCAATTCATCAAGGGGTTTAGAAACCTTCACTTTATTGGCCCCTGCATCACCGTTTTTGGATCAGCCCGTTTCAAGGAAGATCATCCGTATTATATTAAAGCCAGGGAGTTCGGCAAACGCATTGCTGAATTAGGCTTTACCACTATGACGGGCGGTGGCCCGGGTATTATGGAAGCAGCCAACCGTGGTGCTTATGAAAGTGGTGGTATGTCAGTTGGTTGCAATATTCAATTGCCATTTGAACAAAAAGAAAACCCGTACATGCAAAAGTCTGTATTGTTCGAGCATTTCTTTGTGCGAAAAGTACTGCTGATAAAATACTCTTATGCCTTTATTATCATGCCGGGCGGATTTGGCACACTGGATGAATTATTTGAAACGTTGACACTGGTACAAACCAAAAGTATTCAGAACTTTCCGGTCGTATTGTTTGGTAAAAAGTATCATCAGCCTTTATTAGAATATATTGAATCCATGTCCGTAGAAGGTACGATATCCAAAGAAGACATGAAACTGGTGCTGATAACGGATGATGTGGAAGAGGCGATACAGCATATCCGCAATTATATTGATACAAATTATAAAGTAAAGCCCCGGAAACGTTTCTGGTGGTTGTTTGAAAAGAGATGATACATTACAATAGGGTGTGTTCAAAAAAATTATCTTTATATCAAAGTTTCTATTATGCGTACTAAAATGTATTTTTCTCTTGTATTTATTTTCTTTATACAGGTATGTTCCGCCAACCTAATTGAAGCGGTATCATCACCGGACGGCACTATTTTTTTTAGAGTGGTAGCCACGGATGGTAATGCTACAGGTTATAAGTTAGCATACGAGATCTCGTATAAAAAGAAGGAGGCTGTCAGGACATCCGGGTTAGGATTTGTGTTAAAAGAGCCGTCTAGCCGTCTTGATTATTTTGAGATATTGAGTAAAGTGCAAAGTGCAGTTGACGAAAACTGGCAACCTGTTTGGGGTGAAGTAAAGACCATCCGTAATAATTATAATCAGCTTGTCTTAAAACTAAAAGGCCAAAATGGAATATTGGTGGACCTGGTGATACGGGTATTTAACGATGGTGTCGGATTCCGTTATTCTTTTCCAAAGCAACCAACCCTCAATCATTTTATCATTGCTGATGAATTGACACAATTTGCTATGACAGGCGATCATAAGGCTTTCTGGATACCCGGAGATTATGATACGAATGAGTATGCTTATTACACCAGCAACCTCAGCGGAGTGGATGCATCCGGTGGCGGTTCGGCCCAGGAGATACATGCAAAGACCTTTTTTGATAAAAATGCCGTACAAACGCCGCTAATGATGAAATCGAAAGATGGACTTTATATCAATATACATGAAGCGGCACTTATCAATTACCCGGCCATGAACCTGGTGGTGGATAAATCTACTTTCACATTATCATCTCATTTGGTGCCTGATGCTGTGGGTAATAAAGCATATTTGCAGACGCCAGCTGCCACTCCGTGGCGTACTATTATCATCAGCGATAAGGCTACAGACATACTGGCGTCTAAATTGATTTTGAACCTGAATGAACCCTCGAAGATCAAGGATGCGTCGTGGATAAAGCCGCAGAAAATGGTAGGTGTCTGGTGGGAAATGCATGTAGGCAAAAGCAGCTGGGATTACAATGGCGGCCAGGTTGGATCACAACAAGCTACCCGGGTGCCACATGGTGCCACTACGGCCAACGTTAAGAAGTATATTGATTTTGCTGCAAAGCATGGCATTCGAGGTGTTCTCGTAGAGGGTTGGAATACAGGCTGGGAAGATTGGTTTGGTCAGTGGAAGGAAGATGTATTTGATTTTGTAACGCCTTACCCGGATTTTAATGTAAAAGAATTACAAGCATACGCTGCTGCTAAAGGAGTAAAGATCATTATGCACCATGAAACATCGGCCTCTGTAACAAACTATGAACGCTGGATGGATACAGCCTACCGCTTTATGAACCAGTTTGGATACGAAGCTGTAAAGACCGGCTATGTAGGCAGGATCATTCCAAGGGGAGAGCATCATGACGGCCAATGGATGGTACGGCACTATGAACGGGTAACGCAAAAGACAGCTGAACGCCAGATAATGGTGGATATGCATGAGCCCGTACGTCCAACAGGTTTGCACAGGACATATCCCAACTTCCTGGCCAGCGAAGCGGCAAGAGGAAATGAATTCAATGCCTGGAGTGTGGGCAATCCGCCAGAGCATGAAACGATTCTTGCATTTACGAGGTTAATGGGAGGTCCGATGGATTATACACCGGGCATATTTAAAATAAAGATGAATTCGTATAATCCTGATAAGAAGGAACAGGTACATACCACATTGGCCAAGCAACTGGCATTGTATGTAACGATGTTCAGCCCGCTGCAAATGGCCGCCGACCTGCCGGAGAATTATGAAGCCAAACCGGATGCATTTCAATTCATTAAAGACGTGGCAGTGGATTGGGATGAGTCAAAGATACTGGAAGCGGAACCTGGTGATTATATAGTTATCAGCCGAAAAGCTAAAGGAAGTGATAACTGGTTTCTCGGTGCTATTACAGATGAAATGGCAAGAAAATTTACTGCCACTTTATCATTTCTTGATACCGATAAGAAGTATGTAGCCACCATCTACCGGGATGCCGACAATGCCAACTGGAAAGAGAATCCTGAGGCATATGTGATTGAAAAGTTCCTGGTGGATAGTAAATCTGCATTGCTGTTAAAACTGGCTCCCGGTGGCGGAACCGCTATCAGCTTTATGCCTGCAACAGCGGAGCAAATCAAACAGCTTAAAAAATATAAATAATGACTGGAGTTGAAATACTTGGCTATGGGGCTTGTGCTGTTACGGCGCTAACGTTTCTGCCACAGGTAATAAAGACATGGAAAGAAAAATCGGCTAAGAATGTTTCATTGATGATGTTTGTGATCGCTTTCATCAATGAAGTGATGTGGATAGCCTATGGGGTATTGCAGAAAGACAATGTAATTATTATTACGAATGTGATAATGATAACAATGTGTTCTATAATGATTTCATTAAAACTGAAGTACAGGAATGAGTAATATTAATACAATTATTTTCGATCTGGGTGGGGTGCTGATTGACTGGAACCCTATGTATGTGTACAAAGACTATTTCGATTCGGAAGAAAAGAGGGATTATTTCTTTGCGCATATCTGCACTTCAGAATGGAATGAAGAGCAGGATGCAGGCCGGTCCATAGTGGAGGCCACAGAATCATTGATCACCCAATTCCCTGATTGGGAACAGCCCATCCGAGACTATTATGGCCGGTGGACGGAGATGCTGAACGGACCTATTCATGAAGCGGTGGCATTATTCAGAAAACTAAAAGAGTTGAACAAATATAAAATGTATGCCTTAACCAACTGGCAGGCCGATCTTTTTAATATTGCCCTGGTGCGGTATAGCTTTCTCCATTGGTTTGATGGAAGGGTGGTAAGCGGTGAAGAAAAGATGCGGAAACCTTTTCCGGAGTTTTACCAGGTGTTGCTGGACAGGTATAATGTTAAGCCAGAGGAAGCGTTATTTATTGATGATAATTTAAGGAATGTAAAAGCTGCGGAGCAGCTTGGCATACCAAGTATACATTTTAGATCACCGCAACAATTACTGGAAAGCTTAAAAGAATTTCAAACGCTTTAGTTACTCAAGCACCGGCCGCAGCCACCTTTCCATTTCATCCAAACTCATTCCTTTTCTATTGGCATAATCTTCTAACTGGTCCTTGTTTATCTTTCCCAATCCAAAATAATGGCTTTGAGGATGAGCAATGTACCAGCCACAAACAGAGGCCGGCGGATTCATGGCCAGGCTTTCGGTTAAATCAATACCAATGTTTTCAGTTACGTTCAGCAGGCTGAACAGTTTCAGCTTTTCCGTATGGTCAGGACAGGCTGGGTAGCCTGGTGCGGGGCGGATACCCTTGTATTGTTCCTTGATCAATTCTTCGTTGGTCAGGCTTTCGTCTTTTTCATAACCCCAGTATTCTTTCCGCACTTTCTCATGCAGGCATTCTGCAAATGCTTCTACGAACCGGTCGGCTAAAATTTGTACCAGTATTTTATTATACTCATCATTATCGGCTGCATATTGGTCGATATGTTTCTTTGCACCATGAATGGTGACGGCGAAAGAGCCCATGTAGTCGGAGCCGAGCTCGGCTGGACAAACAAAGTCTGATAAAGAATAACTCGGTTGTCCCACGGCCTTCTTTATTTGTTGGCGCAGTGATTCCAATTTCACTTTACCGTTTTCAGTTTGCAGGGTAATGGTGTCTGCATTATTGCTGCTGGCTGCCCAAAAACCAATAACGCCATCAGCACTGAACCATTTTTCGGCAATGATGCGTTCCACCATCTTTTGTGCTTCGTTGTACAAACGGGTGGCTTCTGCTCCAAAGATTTTGTCAGATAATACCTGGGGAAAATGACCAGGCATTTCCCAGGCTATAAAGAAAGGGCCCCAATCGATATAGCGGGCTATGGTGGCGAGATCAAATGCTTTCAGTACTTTCACTCCATTAACAGCCGGAGCAGTGGGCTTATAGTTTTTCCAATCAAAGTACTCCTTTGTTACTACCGCCTCACTATAAGGAATGAAAGGCTTTGCCTTTTTATTGAGGAACTGGTTTCTTAAGTCTTCGTATTCCTTTTGTGTTTGCTGCAGCAAGGGTTCTCTTTGTTCTTTATTCAACAAAGTACTTACAGCCGTTACGCTACGGGAAGCATCCAGAATATGCATTACCCCATTATCGTATTGCGGAGCAATTTTCACAGCGGTATGCATTCTTGAAGTGGTGGCGCCACCGATCAGCAGTGGTTGTTTCATACCACGGCGTTTCATTTCATGCGCCACATGCACCATTTCATCTAATGATGGAGTGATGAGGCCACTCAGTCCAATGATATCGGCTTTTTCTTTTTCTGCGGTATCGAGTATTTT
>CALSAT010000300.1:0-5220 GCA_943372905.1 Bacteroides fragilis
ATGTAAATCATAACAGCTGGGACAATGCATTTGCCGAACCCACTTTTCTCAGCTGGATGTTCTCACATAAAAGATAATGTACAGCCTGCAATGGTCATCATGGATTATCAGTTCTTAATTTTCGTTTCTTCTCTTCATTCGAGATAAGCTGCATCAATTCCTTTGACACATAATAATCCTTTACATTCTCCAGCTTCAGGGCCGGGTCAGGAATGTACCAGTTGAATTTGGAAAATACCTTTTTTAAGCTTTCATCTTTAAACTCATATCCCATACGGGCATAGTTGAGATTGCGGTAAAGCCTCAATTCTGTATCGGTGAGTTTGCTTACAGCGGCCTCCACCGAATCACCCCAGATAACATCCATAAAGCCGGCAAACTCGTTCTTAACGGATTTATCACACCAGAGATTTAATTCATTGTGTAAATGCCAGAATGCAATACTCAGATCTTCGGTTGGTTTAAAATTAGCCGCCCTTAGTTGCAACTTGCCCCGGCGCAGGTACACCATCTTTATTTTGCCACCACCCTCGGCCATATAAGGAACGGTGGAAACATTTTTAGCGATGCGGCCTATACCCGCCACCTGCCACGGTGCCACGGCTGTACCAAAGCTCGCTGGTACAGAGAAGTAACTGTCATCACCCATATTAATGTTCAGCTCAAAATCATCAATACCGCTGTTGGCCCAGGTAGTGCCGGTAGTGAGGCGGTAATCAAAATCCTGGTCTGCCTCCACGGATCCGCCACCTTTATATAAATAACTATGACGAATAATCGTGATACCGGTAGCAAACCGGATGGTAAAATGATACACAAAGTCGTAGCCATTGGCCACCTTGGAATTTACTTTAAAGCCTGTTTCTTCCATCCTTGCCACTTTATAAGGAAGCAGCCGCTCTCCCACCATTACCATAAAATCTTTTACCTGCGGGTGTTTCGCTTCCTCTTCCGACACATCGCCATCGGCGGGTGGGGTAACGAAGCCTACCGTTAGTTCTTTTTCAGGACCGGGATTAAAAAACTCAAAGTAAATATCCACCTGCATCCAGTCGCCTTTGCGATCAAGATTCAGTATTTCTTTTTTCAGCCGGATAGTGGTTTCCCTGAGTGGCACCAGGGTGTTGCCTGTGGCATAGAAGACGCCGTCATTGGCCATTAGTTGAACCGAAGAACTGATCATCAGGGATAAGAGAAGTTTCCGCATGGTGGTAGGTTTTGTAGTTATTTACATAAAGTTATTGAAATTGATAATATTGAATAACAGACCGGTGAATGCAAAAAAATCATTTCCGTAATATACCGGGCCAGTTTTGATATTTTAGCCTGGCGTTTTAAGAAGGATTATCAGATGTTCTACTTTGACAAAACGCAGATGATAAGCAGTGCTTTTATATTTCCGCTTAATTTAATTTGCTAAGCATCATACAGTTCTTATGCAGTATCCTGCCGTCTTTGCTTACGGTATCCTTATACATCATTCCGATGCGTATAAGCAGCGAATTTCATCTCTAATAAGTCTGGCTCCTTGTGCAGGAGGAAGAAAAAGTGAGTCGTCCGGCTAACAATGCTGCCAATCAAAAACTTAAATCCCTTTTTATCATGCAACTTCACAACAGTACATTTCTTCTGCGGGCAACCTCAGCTTTCATCCTGCTGATGCATAGTATACCGGGTATTTTCAATAATGGGGTAAATGATTTTGGCAGGTACTATCTCAACGAAGTTGGCTTTGATCCAATGGGCATACCGCTGGCATGGGCCATAAAATTATCACATGTAGCGGCAGCTATATGTCTGCTGGCAAATAAATATATCCGCTGGGCAGCTGTTATCACCATCCTTATACTAATAGCCGGTATCATCATGGTGCATTACAAGGAAGGCTGGTATGTGGTGGGCGGCGGCAGGAATGGAATGGAGTTCAATTTTCTCTTTATTGCAGTACTCATTACCATACTATTTCCTGATGGTTTCAAAAAACAACAACCTGACCTATAAACGATGCCTCCCCGGCGTTGACCAATGAGCGAGATGTACAGTAGCATCCATCATTTTAAAGAACAGTTGCTGCTGCCAGGTTCATCCGTGTTTAAGAAAATTTTTATTCGTCTCAAAAGCAGTCCCCACAAGCATTTCCGCCGGTTTGCAAACACCTGTTTGCATGCCGTTATCTAATATTCATTTGGAAATCCGGAGCAACTGTTATTATATTTGCAGCAGTTCTTTATGTATACTTATCAAGAAAGGCAGAGGGTAATGGCCCAATGAAGCCTTGACAACCTATCCCAATACAAGTCGGGAAAAGGTGCCAATTCCATCCCGGTTTAGCCGGGACAGATAAGTCAGATTCAAAGCTCTAAATATCTTCAACAACATATTCAAAGCTCATCTGATTTACCGGATGAGCTTTTTTATTTCTCTTCCCGGCTTACGGAGAAGGGAGACCTATAAAGCATCAACTACCTTTTGCTGGTAAGTATAATACCTGTTTAACAAGCTGGCACTGTGCCATATTGTCAACAAATTTTTTAACATTCAAACCCAGCAAAAATGTCTAACAAGAAACAAACAATCACATTAGCATTTACCGCGACTGTAAAACAGCCCAAACCATCAGTCAATGTCATGCAGTTGTAAGAAAACCTGATAACAACACGAACAGTCATTTGCAAAGGAATTACTTAACATTTATTTTAACCCAAATCCAAAAATAAATTTGGAAACAACAGGCAAAGCCCACTAATTTTATAGAGTATTATGAAACAACTGGCAACATATACCGATTACCAATGCACAAACAGCTTGTGTATTTGTTGCCGCTGTTGTATGCGCTAAGCATACATACACACTCTACCCCGCAAAGGGCCCAGCCCTTCTTTTATTGCTTGCCTCTTTTAATAACACCAAATTGTAAACCAGTTAAATCGTATTACCATGAGTAACAATCTTCATTTCGAAACCCTCCAGCTACATGCCGGTCAGCAAATTGATCCTACTACCAAATCCAGAGCCGTACCTATTTATCAAACCACTTCCTATGGCTTCAACAATGCAGCTCATGCTGCCAACTTATTTGGGTTAAAAGAATTTGGTAATATCTATACCCGCATCATGAACCCAACCACCGATGTATTCGAACAGCGCATTGCGGCGCTGGAAGGAGGGGTGGCTGCTGTCGCTACCGGTTCAGGACAGGCGGCACAGTTCCTGGCACTTAACAATATCCTCCAGGCCGGCGATAATTTCATTACCACCACTTATCTCTATGGCGGCACCTACAACCAGTTCAAAGTGGCATTCAAACGCCTCGGTATAGAAGTACGCTTTGCCGATGGCGATGATGCCGAAAGCTTCGTAAAGCATATCGACAAGAACACCAAAGCATTCTACCTGGAGACAATTGGGAACCCCCGCCTCAATATTCCCGATTTTAAAAAATTTGCTGCCCTTGCCAAAGAATATGACCTGCCGCTGATTGTCGACAATACATTTGGCGCCGGCGGTTACCTCTTCCGCCCGCTTGAGCATGGGGCTAATGTAGTCGTTGAATCAGCCACTAAGTGGATCGGCGGGCATGGCACCACCATTGGTGGCGTTATTGTGGATGGCGGTAACTATAACTGGGGCAATGGTAAGTTCCCGCAGTTTACCGAGCCATCGGAAGGTTATCATGGATTAAAATTCTGGGATATCTTCGGTGAAGGGAATCCACTCGGTTTACCCAATATCGCTTTCGCCATCCGTGCAAGAGTGGAAGGTCTTCGTGACTTTGGCGCTTCGCAAAGTCCTTTCAATTCCTTCCTGCTGTTGCAGGGACTGGAAACATTAAGTCTCCGTGTACAACGCCATGTGGACAATGCAATCGCCCTGGCACAATGGCTGGAGCAGCATCCTTCCGTGGAGTTTGTACAATATCCAGGCTTAAAAAGCAGTCCCTATTATGAACTGGCCTCTAAATATCTCACCAATGGTTTTGGAGGTGTGCTCAACTTCGGCGTGAAGGGCACTAAAGAAAACGCCAGTAAGTTTATCGACTCACTGAAACTCGTCAGTCATCTTGCAAATGTGGGAGATGCAAAAACGCTGGCTATCCATCCTGCTTCCACCACGCATGAGCAACTGAGTGCCGAAGAGCAACTCACCTCCGGTGTACTGCCCAACCAGGTACGTATCAGCGTAGGTATAGAACATATCGATGATATTAAAGCAGATTTTGAACAGGCATTTGAAAAAGTATTCGCCAAAGAGTTGGTAGGATAAATTTATTGACCCAGCGTCCGGTTCCCTGATTGAGCTTCCGTTGCGGCGCTCCGTTCAGGGTTCTGTTCGCTACTCATCAAAATACAAGTGACAACGATCTACAATCATCAGCAACCGTTCACAACAGAGTCAGGTGAAACGCTACCCGGCTTTCACCTGGCTTATACCACACATGGTAAACTGAATGCCGCAAAAAATAATGTGGTTTGGATATTTCATGCCCTCACCGCCAATAGCAATCCACTTGAATGGTGGCCCGGTCTCGTTGGTGAAGGCAAGTATCTTGATCCCGAAAAATATTTTATTATTTGTGTGAATAAGCCTGGCAGCCCCTATGGCAGCATCTCACCTGTAAGCAGGCATCCGGAAACAGGTGAACCCTACTATGATAAATTTCCTGTTTTCACGATTCGGGATATGATCAGGACCTACCAGCACCTGAAGGATCATTTGGAGATCAGCAGGATATTTATCGGTCTCGGCGGCAGCACCGGTGGCATGCAACTTCTCGAGTGGGCCATAGAAGAGCCCAGCCTGTTTGAACATATCGTTCCTATAGCTACCAATGCCATACTATCTCCCTGGGGTATCGCTTTCAATGCTACGCAACGCATGGCCATAGAAGCAGACCCTACCTGGCAGGAGCATACACCCGAAGCAGGACAAAAAGGATTGGCCGCAGCCCGTGCCATTGCCCTGCTCTCCTACCGGCATTACAATGGTTTCGATATTACACAAAGAAGAGACAAGGCCTTTGTACCCTTAACAGAAAATGTAACCTATGCTGCCGATAATTACCAACGCTACCAGGGATTGAAGCTTGTCAACCGCTTTCATGCACTCTGTTACTATCGCCTGTCACAAAGTATGGACAGCCATGATGTAGGCCGTAACAGGAATGGTGTCGAAGCGGCATTAAGTACCATCAAGGCAAAGACACTGGTCATCGGCATCACC
>CALSAT010000301.1:0-5206 GCA_943372905.1 Bacteroides fragilis
TGTTTGAACTGGATGCAGAAAACCGGTTATTACTCATAGCGCCTTTTCCCAATGCGCTGGAGGCTATAGCTTACATTGACAAAGCAAAACCGAAAACAGCAACGGAGATCCTGCCCTGGCTGAAGGGTGGCAAATACAGTTATTCCATACTTACCAATGCCAATTTTGATCTGCTAAAAGGTAATAAGAACCTGGAATCGTATAAAGCTTTTCTAAACCAATACTACCCCGGCAGGTTTTAATTGGTTTGGAGATATTTTCATGCTGCACCTGTATGTGTACGGGAGGAAATACCACTAACCAGAAATATCTTTCTTTCCTTTTTTTGGCAAAAAATTAATTCCCGGCCCAACAATTGCCGCAAACTAATTGCTTAATTTCGGCTTTCTTTTTTGGGCAGTGCAGTATTGCATCACCTCAACCATTCATCACTTATGAAAAGAGCTGTTCGTATTTTCTGGCGCATCTTTGCAGGCGGTTTAATAGCGTTTATCCTGCTTCTTTTGCTGGCCAATTTTGGAGTGTTTGGTAAAATGCCTTCACTGGAAGATCTGGAAAACCCTTCCATACTTCAGGCATCTGAAGTATATGCTGAAGATGGCACCCTGATGGGAAAATATTACCGGGAAAACGGTAACCGCAGTGTGGTAAAATACAAAGACATTTCCCCGCATATAATTAACGGACTGATCGCTACCGAAGATAAGCGCTTCCATTCCCACTCCGGAATAGACCTGAAAGGCACCCTCCGGGCTGTTCTTACCCTGGGTATACAGGGTGGCGGAAGCACCATCACACAGCAGTTGGCCAAAGCTCTTCTGGACCAGGGAAGGGTAAGTGGCATAAAAAGAATGATCGAAAAATTAAAAGAGTGGATCATCGCTGTAAAACTGGAAAAGAATTTTACCAAAGAAGAGATCATAGCACTATACCTTAACACTGTTCCTTATTCAGACAATGTATTTGGCATCCGTAATGCTTCCCGCACCTTCTTTCAGAAAGAACCGGACCGGCTTACGGTGGATGAAGCAGCTCTTTTGGTTGGTATGATCAATGGCCCGGGTGTATACAACCCCCGGAAATACCCCAAATCGGCGATGGATCGCAGAAACCTTGTTATCAGCCGGATGCAGGAAAACGGTAGCGTTACTCCTGCCGAAGCTGCCCGCCTGAAAGGCTTGCCTATTAAATTGAACTATAGGAAGATGGATGAAAATACCGGCTATGCTCCTTACTTCAGGCAGGTATTGAAATCGGAAGTGGAAGAAGCCCTGAAAGATGTAAAAAAAGCAAATGGCAAATCGTACAATATTTATGACGATGGGTTAAAAGTTTATACAACTATCAATCTTTCTATGCAGCAATACGCAGAAGAAGGAATGGCGCAGCACATGGCCATGCTGCAGCGGAGCATCAATGCAAGAAATGATATGAAGACAGGCTCTATCTGGAAAGGCCATGAAAAGCAACTGGAAAAGGCGATCAAAGAATCTGATCGGTGGAAAAATGGGGTACTGGATGATCTGAGTGATAAAGAAATAAGGGCCAGTTTCGAAATAAAAGTGCCGATGAAGGTGTTTGCATGGAATACCAAAAGAGAAAAAGATACCGTAATGACACCACTGGACTCCATCAAATATCATCTGCAAATGGAACAAGCCAGTTTTATGGCGATGGACCCGGTAACAGGTGAGGTAAAGGCATGGGTTGGTGGTATTCATTTTAAAACGTACAAGAACGACCATATCAATCTGAAAACAAAGAGACAGGTAGGTTCCACAATCAAACCATTGCTGTACACACAGGCTATGGAAGAAAGAGGCTTTACCCCGGAGACTGAATGTGAGAATGTAGCACAAAACTTTGGTGGTAACGCCTGGGTGCCTTCGGGAAAAAGATGTGGCGGTGGTTCAATGACCATGGCCAATGCCCTGGCTTATTCAAAGAACTGTGCCACTGCCTACATTATGAAGCAGGTAGGCCCTAAACAATTTGCTGAGTTTCTAGGACGGGTGGGTATCCCCACAGTAGTGAAGCCCTACCCTTCTATTTGCCTGGGCACCTGCGATCTTTCAATGTATGAAATGCTATGGAGCTATACCATTTTTGCCGGTCGTGGTTTTTCCACCAAGCCGTACAGTATCAGCCGTATTGAAGACAGGAACGGGAATGTGATAAAACGCTTTGACTATAGTGTGAACCGCAAAGAAGCGATAAGTGAAATAACCGCTTACACTATGGCCCACATGATGCAGGGTACTGTGGACAAGGGAACGGCAAGAGGTCTGCGAACAAGAGTTGGTGCCTCAGAAATGGGTGGTAAAACGGGAACAACAGATGACAATGCCGATGCCTGGTTCATGGGATATACCCCTCAACTGCTGGCTGGCTCCTGGGTAGGGTTTGAATATACCTTTATGCGAAATACCAGTGATGGTAATACCATTGCCCGTCCTATCACGGAATACTTCTTCCGGAAAGTACTGGCGGATAAGAAACTGGGGATAGAGAAAGATGCAAAATTTGTAAAACCTGCCGAACTGGAAAATGAAATGCTCAGTGCTGATATTATCATCAGCGATACAGATCCTAACCCTGCCGGCGAAGGAGTGGATCAGGGTGTGGGAGACGCAGGCGACTATGGTGATTATGAAACCAATGATTCGCTGGGCCCTGAATCTCAAGATTATGAAGACAATAATAATGGTGGGCAAAAGCCAACTAAAAAAGATACAGTACCTAAAACCCCGGCCAAAAAAGAGGATGATAACGTAAAGCCTATCGGCTCCCTGGCAGATGATCCAAAAAAGAAAAAGAACAACTAATAAACTGATACTTTCCTCTTCTCAAACGGGTTTTGCAGCAGGCAAAACCCGTTTTCTTTTTCTATCTTTCCTGTCGGCACAAAACCGACGATCAACAAATGCAATACATAGCAATAGCGCTGGCACCGGGCATCGCCATATGTCTTTACATTTTTTATAAAGACATATATAACCGGGAGCCACGTCTCAATCTCATCGTTAGCTTTGCTTTAGGTTGCCTCGCTATTATTCCTGCTATTATTTTTGAAAGAGCTTTTGGTAATACTATTGATGGAACTCTTACCGGAGTGGCTATCTTCTCCTACGGAGTGGTAGGCTTTAGCGAGGAGTTTAGTAAATTTCTCGGCCTGCGGTTATATGCCTACAATAAAAGAAGTTTTGATGAACCGCTGGATGGTATTGTGTATAGCGTAATGGTAAGCATGGGCTTTGCATCCCTGGAGAACCTGATGTATGTGCTAAACTTTGCACAGCAGGGCCGTGGCATGGAAGTAGGTATCCAGCGAATGTTTCTGAGTGTGCCTGCACATGCTTCTTTTGCTGTAGTGATGGGTTATTTTGTAGGGAAAGCTAAATTCAAGCCGGGCATGGGATTTTTCTATATGATAGCAGGATTGCTTGGCGCTATCTTCTTTCATGGCACATTCGATTTCTTTTTATTCATTCCCAGCTACTCACACATCGGAAAAAACGCCAGTGAAGCATTGCTGGCCGGAGGAGCCATCGCCTCTTATATTGTTTGTTTAATATTAAGCCGGAAACTGATCCGCCAGCATAAGCAACTCTCAAAACAATTATTTCATAATAATGATAACCTCCTTTAATATCCGTTCCGCCACAACCGAAGACATCGAATTGATACGGGAACTCACGTTCAAGGTATGGCCCCAAACCTATGCCAACATACTTTCTCCTCAACAGATAGACTACATGCTGGATATGATGTACAGTCAGCAATCCCTTCAACAACAAATGGAAAGTGGTGCGCAGTTCATAATTGTGTATGAGATGGAAAAGCCGGTGGGGTTCGCTTCTTACCAGGAAATAAAACCTGCCTTGTACAAACTGCATAAGCTATATGTACTGCCTTCACAGCAAGGTAAAGGAACCGGCCGTTTACTGGTTGAATACATATGTACAGTAATATCAGAAAGGAAAGCCACTGCACTGCAGTTGCAGGTAAACCGAAACAACAATGCCAAAACCTTTTATGAAAAATTGGGGTTCACCGTACTGGAGGAAATAGAACTTGATATCGGTGGTGGATTTATAATGGATGACTATGTGATGGAAAAGAAAATAAACTACTGATCAATCCCTTTTCAGCACGCCTTTACAATCCAGGAATTTGATCGGGTCCACTGGTGTCTCAAACTCATACATGATCAGTTCGATTCTTTCGCCGGAAGATACATAGCCAAGCGGCTGGCCGGGTTTTACTACGTCGTTTCTTCTTACCAACAGTTTGGTCAGCCCTGTATACCAGATATAGTAATCCTTACCATTCAACTTCACAAAAACAACCACCCCGTTCTTTGATTCCTCGGTAAATTCTGTATTCGTTACCCGCCCCAGCCCTACCGATTTCACGACTGTATCAGGGATGCTCTGCAATACGATACAAAGATCTTCTTCATCATAACGAATCACATTCTTAGGCGGGGGGACTACTATTGCTTCATTCAGGGGACATACGAGTTTTACGCTGTCTTTTTGTGCAAGCAGATCAATTCCAGGCACATACAGCAATACTATCAGTAAACAATACTTAACCAATCGTTTCATGTATACGAATTTAGGACACTGCAAACAGGACGACCACCGGGGCGGTTTAGTTCCGCTGCATACTTAATTTCTTTACCATCTCTGCACTTATTCCTTCCGCAGAAATGCCATAGCCGCTTACCAGCACCCCTTTCAATCCCGTAGCAGACTCAATAGCATATACGGCAGCTTCATCAGCCGGGTCGGTATGTCCTTCAAAGCGGTGAAACTCAACGATCTCAAAATCATTTACATCCAGTTTACCTGCATTGCAAACGAGGCAATTCTCCTGCAGGTTAAAATCCAATACATAGCCCCTTTTTTTCAGGCCATTTACCGCTTCAGACAAGGTATCGTATGAGTACATTTCCGTAGAATTAAATCTTACTATAAAATTATTCTTCTTTCGATAAAAGTAAGCAATAAGAGTGTCATTTATCCAAACACCAATTGGTGGGTTTGTTTGATGATCCCCATGACAAAAATACTCTGTACATGTCCCATATTTTCTATCTGGCTTAGCTTATTCACATGAAAGTCGTGGTATGCGTTCATATCCTCACACATAACCTTCAGCATGAAATCAAATTCGCCTGAAATAGTATAACATTCCACCA
>CALSAT010000302.1:0-5206 GCA_943372905.1 Bacteroides fragilis
TGAGAGTTGCGGCCTGGCCTGTGGATTTTTGTTAACGGCTATTCACCAGGCGGGGTTGGTTGCGCTTACCCACACCCCTTCACCAATGAACTTTTTGAGTAAAATATTGCAACGTCCTGAAAACGAAAAACCTTTTTTACTGATACCGGTTGGTTATCCTGCAGTAGAATGTTTTGTGCCGAAGTTGCAAAGAAAAAAACTAGCTGAAGTTTGTTCCTTTTACTAAGTAGATATCCCCATACTATTCGTTATCCTCCTTTTCATACTAAAACACTGACGAGAATCAGGCCTATTACACAAAAGTGGTATTGTTTGCCAATAAGAGGTGAATTTACTTTGTGTCATAAATTAAACTCCTCTATATGAAAAAGATGACACTTCTGGTAGCAGGCTGTATCAGCATGCTTACAGTATTCTCACAAACAAAAAAAGGTGACAAATTAGTAGGCGTAGGCTTTGGGTCCATCAGCTATACTAACAGCGACAGCAAGACTTCTTATAGCAACACTCCAACTGTTTATAACAGTGATGGTAATTCATTTTCTATCAGCATCAATCCCAATGTTGCCTGGTTTGTAAAGGACAACCTGGCTATCGGCGGCGGCGTCAGCATCAGTTTTTACAGTTCAAAAAGCAATAGCAGCAATACCAGTTCTACTTCTACCAGTGAAAGCAAATCCACACAGCCTTCTTTCTATATTGGCCCGCTTGCCCGCTATTATTTTGGTGGCAGTTCAAAAGGAATGCCTTTTGCCCAGGTAAATGTGCAGTATGGTATTTATGGTGGTAAAAGCGAAAGTAAAACAAGCGGTGGCAGTAGCAGCGAAACCACCACCCATCCCAAAGGCGACTGGAATGCAGGCGCAACATTCGGCTATGAACATTTTATCACCCCAAATGTTGGTTTTTATGGTTCCATTGGCTTTAACTATGGAAGCAGCAAAACCGAATACCAGTACAGGCCTTCTACCGGTACTGGCTATGATTATACCAGCGAATATTCAAGATTCTACATACCCGTTAATGTAGGATTGCAGGTACATATTCTTGGCAAGGACAAAAAGAAAAAATAAGTAATTCAGTTTCACTCCTCCAAAAGCCGCTCCTCTTCGGGGCGGCTTTAATTTTGCCTTCCTGCCAGCACAATAACTATCTCTCCTTTTACAGACTTCTCTTTAAAATAAAGCATGACTTCTTCGAGGGTGCCCCGTTTATTCTCTTCAAACATCTTTGAAAGCTCGCGGCTTACGGAACATTGCCTGTTCTCTCCAAAATAACCAATGAATTCTTCCAGCGTTTTTACCAGCCGCATGGGTGATTCATAAAAGATCATTGTTCTTTCCTCTTCCGCCAATTTTTTCAGCAGGGTCTGCCGTCCTTTTTTTAACGGTAAAAAGCCTTCAAAACAAAAACGGTTCGTGGGAATGCCACTGTTCACCAATGCGGGTACAAAGGCGGTAGCGCCGGGCAAACATTCCACCTTCACTCCTGCTTTTATACACTCTCTTACCAATAAAAAAGCGGGGTCTGAAATTCCCGGTGTGCCTGCGTCTGTAACGACAGCCATCTTTTTCCCTTCCAATAATTGGCTTACTAAGTGCTGGAGAACTTTGTGTTCATTATGCTGATGATAAGGAGAAAGCTGCTTGGTGATCTGGTAATGATTAAGCAGGTGAGACGTGGTTCGGGTATCCTCCGCAAGGATAAGGTCCACTTCTTTAAGTACTTCAATGGCCCTGAGAGTGATGTCTTTCAGATTTCCAATGGGAGTGGGAACAAGGTAGAGCATGAACTGCGAGTTATGAGTGGTGAGTTGCGAGTTACGAGAAACCCTAAAATCTAAAATGCTATCTCGTAACTCGCAACTCTTAGCTCGAAGCTTTAATTAACTGAGATTTCAAAATACTCCATCACCGGGTTGCTCAATAATTTCTTACTGGCTTCTTCTGCTATGGCTTTCGCTTTTTCAGGAGTGTCAGCATTTACCTGCAGGGTAATATTTTTACCGATGCGTACATCTTCCACACCATTTAATCCAAGATTGGCCAATCCGCCCATTACGGCTTTGCCCTGCGGATCTAATAATTCTTTCAGGGGCATTACTTTTATCTGAACTGTATAGGTCATGCTGTTTTACTTTTAAAGAGCAAAGATATGAGAACGTAGGCAAGCACTATCGCCGGTACGGCCAGCCATTGTAAAATAAGAATAGCCGCCAGCGATACAATAGCCAGCAGGTACTTAGGCAAATTGTTTTTAAAACTGAAGTCTTTAAACTTCAATGCCATCAACGGAATAGAAGAAACCATCAGCCAGGAAAACAAACCAACCAAACCAAGTAAAAACCACTTATTCAGGAGGAGGTTTTGCACCCAGGGTTCATTTACATTCCAATATATCAGGGGAAGCGAGGCAAAAAACATTCCTACTGTTGGCACAGGCATTCCTTTGAATGAGTAAGACTGGCTGGTGTCAAGGTTGAAACGGGCCAGGCGCCAGGCTGCGGCGCAAGGAATAATAAAAGCCGGTAATAACCATAAAAAAGAAGCATCAAGTCCGCCTTCTTCCCGGGCCACACTCAGGCGAAGAAACTGGTAAACGATCATTCCCGGGGCCACACCAAAACTTACCAGGTCCGATAGAGAATCCAATTGTTTACCCATTTCAGATCCGGCTTTCAGTAAACGGGCCACAAAGCCATCGAGAAAATCAATTACCGCCGCAAGGCCAATGAACAAAGAAGCTAACCATATTTTCTCGGGCACCACCAGAAGTGGCGCTCCTTCCTCATCCGTGGCAGAGATAATGCCATTTTGCAAAATGAATACAATAGCCAGACAACCAAAAAACAGGTTAAGCAACGTAAAAATATTAGGAATGTTCTTCATGCAGGAAAGGTAAATTTATTTTTTCATCAGGCTTTCTATCTCCTCCACCGTGATCGGAATATTCTTCATCAGATCTTTATTGCCATTTTTTGTGATCCAAAGATTATTTTCAATGCGTATGCCCATTTGCTCTTCTTCAATATAAATACCGGGCTCTACAGTAAACACCATACCGGCCTTTATAGGTTCTGTTCTTGTGCCCAGATCATGCACATCAATGCCTAAGTGATGGGAAATGCCGTGATACAGATACTTGCGATAAGCCCTGTTTTCAGGATCTTCATTTTTAACATCGGTCTTTTTCAACAACCCTATTTTTAAAAATTGTTGAGTGGCTTCTTCTCCTACTTTATCTGTGTAGTCAATGATACTAATGCCGGGCTTTAATATACTCTTGGCATAATCATGCAAGTGAAGACAGGCATTGTACACTGTTTTTTGTCTGCGGGTAAACTTGCCATTCACGGGTACGGTCCTTGTTAAGTCAGCACAATAACCACCATACTCAGCGCCAAAATCCATCAGTATCAATTCCCCGTCCTTACACTCTGCGTTATTGCTTACATAATGCAATGTTCTTGCCCTGTCGCCGCTGGCGATAATGCTGCCATAGGCCGGACCGGTAGCCCGCTGGCTCAGGAAGGAATGAAAAATTTCAGCCTCTATCTCATATTCCATCACACCCGGTTTGATGAACTGCAGTAACCGGCGAAATGTATTCTCGGTTATATCAATTGCCTGTTGAATCACTTCCACCTCTGGTGCTGTTTTAATACCACGAAGGTCTTTCATGATCCTGGCAGCCCTCAGATAATTGTGCAGCGGATAGCGACTCCTCATTTCATCAATGAAGCGGTAATCTCTTGTACGCAACAAGTTGGCCTTCCGGTCATTCTCATTACTGTCAAGATAGATATTATCAGCTAGGTGTATCCATGGTTGTAATAACCCATCCAGGCTGTCCAGCCACACGATCGTTTTAATTCCGCTAATGGTCTGAGCTTCATTTACCCGTAATCTCTTGCCATCCCATTTTTCTTTAAGCTCATTGGGCCGAACGAGCACCAGTATTTCCCTGTACTTGGGATCTGGGTTATCAGGAAAAAGAATAACCATGCTGTCCTCCTGCGAAATACCGCTAAGCCAGAACAGGTCGCTGTTTTGTTTAAACTGATAGATCGCATCGCCGTTTGAAGCCACTTCATCATTACTTACAAATACGGCAATGGAATTCTTTTGCATTTGGGAAGCAAATCGTTCCCGGTTTTTAATAAATATCTCTGGGTTGAGGGGTAAGTATTTCATAAGCTGAAGGTGGTTTTAGGCTTGGTTAATGGGTTGATTTACAAAATGGCGCTTAAAGATAACAACCAATCATATCAGCCAAATATATTTCATCACAAAAATGAAAAACAAAGACTGAAATGAACAGCTTCAAAAGAAAACCTGTTACTCTTTGTTATAATCCAATACTCCTGCAAAATATTGAACAGGGAAAACCTGGTTCTCTAAAATTTTAGGTTGCTTTTAATGTGTAAAACTAACACCTGTTTGTTTTTCGATTAGATTACCGCTTACCTTTGTGGCTTCAACAAATGATGATTGCCATTATGTCAGTACCTACCATCCCCTTTCCAACGAAAAACCTCCTTAAAAGCGGATTAAAGAATACAGAATCCATTCATTATCAATCAACTCCTGAACAACTCGTACTAGATACGCTCCGCATAGGCGAAGGGGTGCTGAATGATACCGGTGCCCTGGTGATCCAGACTGGTGAGTTTACGGGCCGATCACCCAAAGACAAATTCATTGTAAAAGATGACTCTACAACTGATTCCGTTCATTGGAATGATTTCAATATTCCCATCGAACCGAGGTTCTTCGATATCATTTTTACTAAAATAACTGATTATTTAGAACAACTTCCTGAGATCTGGGTAAGAGATTGCTATGCCTGTGCGGACCACCGCTTCCGGCTGAATATCCGGGTAACCAATGAAAAGCCCTGGAACAATTTGTTTGCTTACAATATGTTCCTCCGCCCTACAGAGGAAGAACTGGAAACCTTTGAACCGGAGTGGCAAATACTCAGCGCCCCGGGGCTAAAACTTGACCCGAGAGAATGCGGTACCCGTCAATCAAATGCGGCAGTAGTTTCCTTCAAACATAAAATGATACTGATAGCCGGTACCGGCTACACCGGCGAAACCAAGAAAGGCATTTTCACCATTCTCAATTATATTTTACCGCATCAGAAAAATGTGCTGAGCATGCACTGCAGTGCTAATATGGGTGCTGCCGGAGATACAGCTATT
>CALSAT010000303.1:0-5177 GCA_943372905.1 Bacteroides fragilis
CCCTGTTTGGCTATAAAAAGAAAAAAATACTAACCTGTAAAGCTGAAAGTATTTCTAATTTCCAGGTATTCTGTCAAATAGTAGCCACCAGTATTTGTTTTTGCCGGTTTTCTAATAGTATGACAGCCTTTTACAACAGGCAAGAAAAAAGCCTTTCAGTGAAAGGCTTTTTTATAAAAACTAAAGATTGTTGGTCTGCGGCTCAGTCTTTCAATTTTGACAACAGGCGAAGTATTTCCAGGTAGAGCCATACAAGGGTAAAAAGCAATCCGCCGGCACAGAACCACTCCATATATTTCGGCACTCCTTTTTTCGCCCCGTTTTCGATCATATCAAAATCGAGCAATAAGTTTAACGCTGCCAGGCAAACGACCAGCACAGAAAAGCCTATACCTAAAGGAGTACTTGCATTTGTAAAAGCAGCAATGGGAGTATTGAAAACATAGGCGAAAATGGCCTTTATCAGGTAAAAGAACATGATACTGGCCGTGGCGATAATAATGATTGACTTGAATTTAGCTGTTACTTTGATCACCCTCGTATAGTATAACACAAACATTACCACCGCTACGATCATGGTAAGAATAACAGCCTGCATTACCAGTCCAGGGTAGTTCGTCTTAAATGAATAATCGTAAATAGCTGAAACAGAGCCTACAAATAAGCCCATAATGATAGCGAAGATGGGAGCCAGCACAGGTGACCATTCTTTCTTAAAATACATGGCAATACTTACGATCAGGATACCGAATGTACCAACCATCAGGAATGGCTTGGGATCGCTGCCATCGTAAAACCGGTTCCAGGTGAAGACAGCCGCTGCCAGCATGAACATAAATAGAACGCCGAATTTCTTCATCGTTCCGTTAATGGTCATTTCCTGACCGGTTTGTATGCCCTGAAAAATAGTTCCTTCAAAAGATTTTTCCTGCAGTGCAGGATTTCCAGATTTGAATATCGACATAGTCTTTTTTTATTAAAGATACAGAAACGGATAAAATTTCAATTGATAATACCAATTGGGCACTAAAAACATACGGAGCGGTCTCAAAAGTTATTTACAGCCTCATATAAGGCAGAACGGTATAAGTCGGCTGCCAGTATGCCCGCCCCCTTTTTTGCGTATGCACCTATAGTATCTTTAATTGATCCTCGCTGGCCCGTAAAAGGCTGGTTTGCTGCCCGGGCCAATAGTACAAACAGGGTCTTAAAATGCAGATAAAAGGGAGATGAACCGCAGATAACCCATAGATAAGCCGCTTCTTATACACCGGCTTATCATCGGCTTATCATCGACTTATCATCGGCTTATCATCGGGTTATCTATAAGGGAACGACGGGGAAGAAAGCAATAAAGCATAAGGGACCAAACCAGTCGGGGTGGAAAATGACACAGGTAAGGGGGCAAAAACTACTGGTTTATTGCTGTAAGCTCTAAATTCCAAGCGCCTATTCGCCCATTAAACCCGGCCCATACGACTCCCTGGGTATCTAATCTGATGTTTGTAGTTTCTTTTAGTAATGCCAGCGCACAAACGCCTCCATGGCTGCGTAGTGGGTGAGGCCAAGGTCAGCATACAGGTTGGCCGTAGCCGCATTTCTTTCTTCGGCCCGCTGCCAGAATTCCCTGGAGTCACTTCCCTGGAAGGGTACCATGTCTTTCTGCGATTGATGGATAAAGATGCCAAATCGTTTTTTCAGTACCTGGTCGGGGCTCATCGGTATCGCCATTTCTATTTCTTCAATATTCCATTCCTGCCAGGCGCCTTTATAAAGCCAGAGCCAGCAATCGTTGATCCATTCGTAGTTCGGCGAACCTTCTGCTTCCCGGCGGATACGTTTTAATGCTTCCAGCACCACATTGAAACAAACGATATGCGTGCCATGCGGATCTGCAAAATCTCCCGCACAGAAAACCTGTTGCGGTTTTATTTGGCGGAGCAATTCCATCGTTATTTTAATATCCTTTTCACTCATCGGTTTTTTCTCAATCGTTCCGGTTTCGTAAAAAGGAAGATTCTGAAAATGAATATGCTCTTCTTTGATGCCAACATAGCGGCAGGTGGCTTTTGCTTCGCCGCGGCGTATCAGTCCTTTGATGGCACGAATGGTGGGGGTGTCCACCTGGTTTGATTTTTTGCGGGCCAGGAATTTACGGGCATTATCTAAAATCTTACCTGACTTGCTGGTATCAATACCGGCTATTTCTTCAAAGCCAACAGCAAAATCCAGGAACCTCGTTACAAATTCATCTGTAACTGCAATATTGCCACTGGTTTGATAACCCACATGTACTTCATGCCCCTGATCATGCAGCCGCTGAAAAGTGCCGCCCATGCTGATAATATCATCATCCGGGTGTGGGGAAAAAATAATAACCTTTTTGGGATAAGGGGATGAACGCTCCGGGTGAGTGGGGATCACGGCGTTCGGTTTGCCTGCCGGCCAACCTGTGATAGTATCCCGCAGCATGTAATACACCTGCAGGTTTATTTCATAAGCATCGCCTTTTTCTACCAGCAGATCACTCAACCCATATTCATTGTAATCCGTGTTGGTTAAACTCAATACCGGTTTCTTCAATTTCAGGGCCATGTTCACCACCGCTTTTTTGATCATCTTCGGGGTCCAATCACAATCACCCGTAAGCCAGGGCGATTTATTGCGGGTGAGTTCGGCCGCAGCCGTTTCATCCACCACAAATGTTACGTCATCATGATTTTGTAATAAAGAAGCGGGTACCTGTTCTGTGTCATCATCTTCCACCGCTTTTTTCAGCACAGGGGCTTTAGCGCTGCCCCAGGCCATCAGTATTATTTTCTTTGATCGTAAAATGGTGCTGATACCCATGGTAATGGCCAGGCGTGGCACCTGCGAGATATTGGCAAACTCGTATGCATTGGCAATACGGGTGGAATTATCCAGCGTTATCAGTCTTGTTTTGGAATAAATACCGGAACCAGGTTCATTAAAACCAATATGCCCATTATTGCCTATCCCAAGAATTTGTAAGTCGATGCCACCAGCATCTTTTATCATCTTTTCGTACTGGCGGCAGTGTTCTTTTATATCTTCTTTTTTTATCTCGCCGTTGGGAATATGAATGTTTTTGGGGTTGATGTCCACCAGGTCGAACAAGTGTGATTTCATAAACCGGTTATAACTCTGGAGGGCATTGTTATCTATCGGGTAATATTCATCAAGATTGAAGGTGACCACATTCTTAAAACTCAGTTTTTCCTGGCGGTGCATGCGTACCAGTTCATCGTATAATGATTTGGGAGTGGAACCGGTGGCGAGACCAAGCACACATTTTTCCTTGCGTTGCTGCTTTCCGCGGATGAGGGCGGCGATCTGCTGTGCCACGAAAACAGAACCGTCTTTCTGGTCAGTAAATATCTTAACGGGTATCTTTTCAAAACTATCGGAGAGATTGAGGGAAGCCGCTTTTTTCGCCATAGCGTTGGTTTAAGGGTAAAGATAGAAAAATGAGCGGAAGGATATTGCCGGGTTTTGCGGGCAGTGTTGTTAATTGCAAAAAGCAGAATTGAGAAATCTTCCGAATAGGAAAGACTTATCAACGACAATATTATGTATCTATTTCTAATTACTTTTTACTTCACCTCTATTTCATCCACAAACAACCAGGGCTTATTACCTGCACCGGGGCTTCCGGCAGGAATAACACCATAGTTTTTCACCAATACTTTTATAAAACGTACACTGGTGCCGGGAAAGGTAAGCAGGATGCTGCCGTTGCCGGTGGCGGCATCATCTGTTATAAACCCGGTTGAATGCTTTAATGCTATCCATGATTGTCCGTCGGCAGAACCGAACACTTCAGCCGCTGCCGGTTGCCAGATCCAGGAAGAAGTTCTTTTCAAACAGTGTACTTTTATCTCGCTGATAGATTGAGATAAGCCAAGGTCGATGATCGCTTCGCAATCTGTGCCATTGAAGCCAATGAATTCTTTTGACCGGGCAAAGCCTTTTTCATTCTGTACACCGTTCACTAAAGTAAAAGGTCCATCGCCGGGATATTTATCGGAAATGGGATTGGTAAGAGTTATTTTTTTTCCGGTGGCCTTATTGAAAAGGAACTGTTGTTGCAGGCGAGCTTTATCATTGTAAGCATAATAGGTGCAGGAGCCGGTTATCAATACAGGCTCTGTATACCCCCAGATTGTATCAATATTATTTACATTAAGTGTGATTGGTTGTTTCTGCTTTTGAGTTATTTCCCATAAAACACCATTGTTGTCATTACTGGGTAATACCTTTGCTTTCAAGGCCAAATACTCTTTACTATAGTTCGCTCCCCACAGATCATACCGTTTGAATTGTACCTGCAATTTCTTTTCATACTCTTCCCAGCTTTTATTTTCCTTCTGGCTCCATAACACTTCGCTTAAGGCACTCATCCGCGGAAAGATCATGTATTCAATTTTGCGGGAATTTTTCATGTATTCAGTCCACACATTGGCTTGTGCGCCCATTACATATTGCGAAGCGGGTTCCTGCAGTTTGGCAGGAATAGGATCATAAGCATATACTTTTTCCAATGGATTAAAACCGCCAATGGTCACTGAATCTTCATCCTCACTTTGTGTATGATCGAAATACACAGGATTGCCCGGCGACATGATCACCTGGTGTTTTTGTTGGGCCGCTTCTATACCGCCCGTTTCACCCCGCCAACTCATCACCACGGCATTGGGTGCCAGGCCGCCTTCCAGTATCTCGTCCCAGCCAATTAATATGCGGCCTTTATCATTCAGGTACTTTTCCATCCGCTGTATAAAATAACTTTGCAGATGATGCTCATCAGTCAATCCTTCATTCTTGATACGCATCTGGCACTTGTCACATTTCTTCCAGTTCTCTTTCGGGCATTCATCTCCGCCCACATGTATGTATTTAGAAGGGAAAAGGGCCAGCACTTCGTCTAATACATTTTCTAAGAAAATAAAAGTGCTGTCGTTACCAGCACAAAATACATCATCAAAAACACCCCATGTTTGCTGCACCTGCTTGCCATTTTTATCTCCATACCATTCACAGTCTTTGGGAAAATAGTTGATGGTGGGTATTTCAGGAAAACAACTCAGTTGCGGGTAGGCAGCTATGGCTGCAGATGAATGTCCCGGCATTTCTATTTCCGGGATGACATCTATATA
>CALSAT010000304.1:0-5169 GCA_943372905.1 Bacteroides fragilis
GATTATTGAGTAATATTGTTCCGGCTTTACAACAGTTTTGTAAAGCCGGACTATTTTCAAATTAATTAGTAATAAAATGGATAAAAAAGATCTCTGGCCCAAAGAAGGCAAACTGAAAAAAGGATTGATCATCCTTGCCATCGTAGTACTCGGGGCACTCGCAATGGTATTGATCGAAGAACAAACCACTATAAAACTATCCAAAAAGATACCGCTGGTGATCGCCTTTGCCTGTATTGGTGTATGGCTGTACAATCCGGTTAAAAAAGAAAAGGCATGAAGAAAGTAGTTCCTGTTTTACCCTTTATCATCATTGGCATCAGCACCTGGCTTACACTTACCGGCCGCTGGATCGTGCCATCGGTCAATCAGTGGCAGGCAGATATAATGGGAGATAATAAATACTTTCCTGCACTCACCATTTTCATACTGGCGTTGCCACCACTGCTGATCTTAGTAGGAATTAAGAAATGGTGGCAAAAACGTTCAACCTGAATACCCTGAACCCTGATCATTTATAAAAAATCCTGCAAATGCAGGATTTTTTCTTTGTATCCCTTCCCAATAAGCCCGGATAACCGATCTCAACAAAAGAATAAATGCAACAAACAAATTAATAACTGAGTTTATCCCCTCACTGTTGATAAACAAATCACTATTGCCCTTCAGTTATTCATTCTTTATCTTATTTTTAAATCGCTCATTCTAAGCAAACAAACTTAATTCCACCTGCCTGGCTTTCATCTTCATCAGATTCAAAAGCCAGGTAAACACCATAAGATAAACCGTCTTTTAATCTCCTTAACTATGTCAAAGTACTTCCTCCTGAATGCGCTGTTATTTATACTCGTTTCGGCTGCTCATGCACAGAAAAGTTGTAATTGTGCTGCATTAACGGATATTACCAGGAAAAAGATGGAAGCCGCCATCAACACCGGCGCTTTCGATGAAGCATCTGCATTTATTAATGAACAAAAGAAAAGTGCCGATCCCTGCTGCCAGGTTATTGGCCTTCTGTATGAAGGTATGATGCAAAATGCACAAGCCAAACCCGAGCTGAGCCTGGCTACCGCCCTGCAGACAAAAACAGCGCTAAAGAAAACATATAACCTGTATGCTGATGTAATGACCAATCTTACATTGGGTCTGTATTATAATAAAAAAGGAAATGGCGATAGTGCCAATCTTTATTTTTACCAGGGGCTCGATGCAGCCACTATTGCCAAAGAGCATTACCTGGTGGCCCGTATGTGTGTGAGCATCGGTAATTCCTGGTCAAACAGGAAGCAGGAACAAAAAGGACTGGAATATCAGAAAAAAGGAGTGGCTGCAGCCCTTCTTTCCGGCGACACACTTGCAATAGCACAAGCTTATTCGTACCTCGTTACCGCTTATGGCCGGATGTATGATGATACTGAAAATGAAATTTATGTGGATTCCTCATCGCAGGTGGCGGTAACAGCGTTGCTATATGCAAAAGCATCCAAAAACCGAAACTTGATCATCCGTAATTATCTGTCCCTTACAAAATTTGATATCGTTAAAAAGAACTTTGAAAGGGCCCTGCGCTATTCTGATACCATACAATCCTTGCTGCCCGAAAAATCTCCTCCCACTATGTTAACTTCTTTTTATACCGACAGAGGAGCTGCTTTACTGGGCCTTAAAAGATTTGATGAGGCCATAGAGAATCTGAACAAATCATTGGAGTATGCCGGAAAATCAACAAATGCATACTTAATAAGAAGCACCAACGACCGCCTCTACGAAGCCTATAAGGCCAAAGACGATCCCCGATTAGCATTGAGCTACCTCGAAAAATTCAGGGCATTGAATGACAGCCTGGTGGACAAAGAAAACTCAGATGCCATAAGCGAACTGGAAGCAAAATATAATAAAGCACAGGATCAGCGGGCCATCAAAGAACTGGCACAGCAAAAAAGAATATATGTGTTACTTGCCGCGGCAGGCCTGTTTGCATTGATCGGTCTTGGCTTTTTCATCCGCCAGCAGTCGCTGAAAAACAAACAGAAGATAATGGAAACAGAACAACGCCTGAACCGGGCCAGGATGAATCCGCATTTCTTTTTCAATGCCTTATCCTCCTTACAAACTTTTGCCCTGCAGGGCAATGATGGCAAATCCATTGCCAGCAACCTGTCCAAGTTCTCACATATCATGCGGGAAACACTGGAGAGTACGTACAAAGAATATGTTACCGTAGAACAGGAAACAGATTTCCTGAATGAATACCTGGAACTGCAGAAAGTACGATTCCCGCAGAAGTTCACCTACGAAGTGTCTGCTTCACCGGAAATAGAACCCGATGAGATGCTGCTTCCGTCCATGATCCTGCAGCCCTTTGTGGAGAACAGTATTGAACATGGCTTTACAGGAATAGAGTATGCCGGGCATATCAGTGTTACATTCAGGAAAACAGGCAATGATCTTCAGATCAATATTACTGATAATGGTAAAGGGCTTGCCACTTCACCAAAAGAGGAAAGCGAACATATTTCCCGTGCCAGCCAGATCATCAGGGATCGTATCTACCTGCTGAATATCAAACTAAAGACCCGTGCAGGTTTTAGTATTGATAATAACAGCGATGGCAAAGGAGTGATCGTCAAGATCACATTGCCGGTATTGTTTAAAAAAGATATCAGGAACAGCGGGTAACCGGTGACTGATCATTGCCTGGTCAGTTTTACAAGGTAAACTCCGGCAGACAATCGTTCTGTATTGACAGACAAAACTGTTTGCCCGCACTGATTATATCGCTACTTCCCAGAATGTTCTCGGCAGGAATACCTGTCAGCATGTAGCCGTCAACCTAAGAGGTGACAATGAGTATGATTTTTATATCAATGGAACAAAGATCAATGCCTGTACGGATGGAGGCGCTGCCACTTCCATGGTATTTTATCCGGAGCCGGTAAGAGATATCATTGGAAATAATGATGATTATCCATCCTGCTATGAAGGCGCATTAGATGATTACCGCATTTATACAAAAGTCCTGAGCCAGCAGGAAGTAAATACGCTTTATACTTATCATCCTTAAACCAGTTCCTTTATTATATTAATTACCCGGCACGACTATCGGCCGGGTAATTTTATTGCTGCATAGAACAAACATCAAACATTAAACCTTACCTCACTTCAACTTATCACAGCCGATCTCCCTCTTCCCTCCATAGCTGTTAAACTTCACAGTGCTGCTGTAATTGCCGCCGCCGGTATAATCCTGCTTGAACGAAAACTCCTGGTAGTAGCATTTTCCATCCGGACCTTTAATCGTACATACCGCACCGAGCCAGCGATACAAAATGGCACCCGTAAGTTCATTCTTGGCTACCACCCACGAAGAAGAAGTGATAACTGCTTTCAGGAATTTATCATTCCAGCCTAAATTATTCGCAGCCGCCACCATTTGCTGCTCCAGCGAAGCATTACTCATCGCTGCTTTGGGTAACTGGCGGGAGGCCATCAGCTCACTATGCAGTTTACCAGCCAATGCTTTGATGTCAGCAGAACCGCTGCCCAGGTCCAGGGAGAATTCACTCTTAATATTATCGACCTTATTGGTGGGGAATATCAGTTCACAAGTTATCTTATGACTGATATCACCACTTCTTGCCAGTTCATCCATAAAATAAGAAAGTGTCCAGTTCTCCTCTGCCAGGTAAGGCGCATAGTTGTCCTTCAGCCATTGCGCATCCGGCAATAAAGCAAACTGGAACCACGACTTACCCTGAGCAGCCACCGGCAATTCGATATAAGAAAGATCGCCACCCCATACAGCCGTACCGCCATCCACCCGTATCCGCACCCGCAGGTTGCTATTATTGTCCATCGCATCTTTCACATTCACGCCCAGGTACACGGTACCATAGATGAAATCACCGGTTTTAAATTCACTCTTCACCGCAGCCCCCATCTCCTTTTCCTTACCCACTACCAATGGCTTATTGCTCCACACGATCTTGTTCAGGTTCTCTTTATGAAAATCACTCGTAAAGAATTTTGCCGCTTCCGCATCAGCCGCCCCCAGCAGTTTATTCACCTCTTCCAGCTTCTGTTTGAACGGAGCATTACCGGGCGATACTATTAAGATCGCCATACATTCATAGCGGGCCTCTTCCAGCAATTGCTTTTTATCCTGCGGGTTGGCGGCATTCCGGCTTTTGGTCATCAGCTCCACCACATTCCATTTCAAACGGTCGGCCCTGGTCACATACGCATCATAATCTGCCAATGCTTTATCAATAGAAACAGGATAGCTGTTAGGCCCCTGCTCCCCAGCCTCTTTTCTCTTCTGTTGAAACTCTTCAAAATTGATCTCCTTCACACGGTCATAGTATATTTTACCCGTCACCCCGGGTTGAATATCCCTGCCACTGGAATAGATCCCGATGATCTTGGTGTACAGGTTCTTAAAATAATTCTTCTCTGCATCTGCTTTTCCCGCAGCGGCTTTTTGGTTGGCCTCTTCACTATTCGCTTTATCGCGGTAGGAGGCCACTTCTGTTGCCAGTGCTGAAACGTCATACGAAGGGTCCTGCTCCTTCACCATCTTCAGCATTCTCTCCGCATTGCTCAGGGTGGAAGCCGTACCGGTACCCGCCCTCAGTTTTTCCAGGTGCGACCAAAACGATTTCAATGATACTTTGGCAGGGCCTGTATAGCCCGGGTCGGGTTTGCCACCAGCGGGATGAGTAGCAGTATCCGCAGGAGCAGTGGCCGGCTCCGTACCGGCAGGCTTAGTGGTGGTCGACGGTTTAGTAGTGGTAGCGCCTTTATCAGCAGCAGGTTTGGTTTTCGCCTGCACATCCACTTCTCTACCTCTCGGCGAATCCTTCACCCGAACAGATATCTGAGCATGAGAGACAAAGAAAAAGAACGACAGGCAAAGCAAAAGGGTAACTTGTTTCATAATAAACAGATTTGCAATAAAGCTACCCTTACCAGTAAATTATTCATTGCCAGATAGACCAGCGCTTCCAACAGACCAGCAATCGCCCATCCCCAAAGAATATCTGCAACTCATCCTGTATTTCTTCAGTGCCTCTGTGCCTCAGTGGCAACCCCTGTATTCCCATTGCGCAGCAATCCCTCCCCACCTCCCCATCTCTGCGGTTAAAATTGTATCCCCTTTGCCGCAGGCAA
>CALSAT010000305.1:0-5158 GCA_943372905.1 Bacteroides fragilis
TTGAGGTATTTCTTATAACCTATAGAGAAATGTTTGAACCGGATCTCTGCTGTGTTCTCATACCCGATCCGCTGCGGCACGGTGGCGGGTAGTTTGGCGGTGGCTGATAATTGATTTTTTACATTACCATCGGAGTAGTAACAGAACCAAACATAGATGCCATCTTTTGGTGTGAGGTGAAAATTGGCCTGTGTGAAATGCCCGAATGCCCAGAAGCGCTGCTCTTTCTTAAAGTTTCGCTGTACATCCACGCCGGTGGAGAGGCTGAACCGGGGAAACTGGGCACAGGTATTTGTAATTACAACTATAATGAGTGCAGACAGGAGAAATATTTTCTTGGGGTAATTCAAAGCTGTATTTGAAACGAAATTATCTTTTTATTTGACAATACCACGCATACGGGAATGAGAAATAAAACCAATGAACCGGGAATCTTCTGCCCGGTGCCGGTTATCACCCATCAGAAAGTAGAGTTTCTCTGTTATTGTATTTTGACCGAGCCTGATACCGGGTATATTATGGTATAGTTTGAAGTTAGCTTCGTTCACCAGTACTGTTTCTCCGGGAAGTGGTATGCGTAATGGGCCATAGTTACTGGTATTCCATTTCAGATCTGCAGCGGGCCTGGCAAAGGCGCTATCAGCAATGGACAGCTCATCATCCGGTTGTCTTATTACTTTCAGTACTGTTGTTTTTCTGCTTTCCATTTCACGGGCCATGGTTTTGGTAAGAGTGATACGATAAATAAATGTGTCGCCCGCTGTTTCTACTCCATTGTACAATTCTTCTTCCGGCAGTTGTTCTTCGAGCGGTTGGCTTGTATAAACAAGGTAAGGCAGCTTAGCTCCCGGAGGCAATGGCGTCTGCTTATTGTTGATGAACACTTCATCATTTATTATTTGTAAAGTGTCCCCTGAGCAGGCGATGAGCCGGTATAAACGGTCTTCCCAATGCTGCCTGAATGTATGTGTTTCTTCATCGGGCAGCGATCCATAGTCGTTTCCATAAAAACTGAACGTGACGATATCATTCCGTTCAAAAGTGCTGGTCTTTTTTACATAAAAGGGTTCTCCGGGATTGATGGTTGCAGCCATGCTATTACTGCTTGCTCTGTACACCCGGCCTTTGCAGGAAATGATGAGTGCAGCAAAAAGTAAAACAACAGGTATGTAAATCAGTGATCGCATAAAAAAGCGCCGGGGTATTTTCCCGGCGCTTTAAAGATAATGCCTGAACTAAATTATTTCATCAGCTTCAGTTCTTTAATAATATTAGCGCCGCCGCCAAGCTTATCAATGCACCATAATACATAGCGGATATCTACACAGATGGTGCGGTTAAGGTCTTTATCGAAGGCAAGCTTGTGGCTCAGCGCTTCGTAGTTGCCATCAAATGCAAGGCCGATAAGTTCGCCTTTGGCATTGATCACGGGTGAGCCGGAGTTGCCACCGGTAATATCATTGGTGGTAATAAAACCTATCACCAGGTCTTTGCGGGTGGGGTCCATATACTGTCCAAAGTCCTTTTTCTTCAGCAATTCTATCTGGTTGGCAGGCAGATCGAACTCATAGTCGCCTGCTTTGTATTTTTCCAGTAATCCTTTGGAGGTGGTTACATAATCATAAAACACCGCATCTCTGGGGCGGTAGCTTTTTACATTGCCATAGCTTACCCGCATGGTGAAGGTGGCATCCGGGTACATCATCTTGGCTTTTACCGGATCCATTTCCATGATGCCTTTTAAATAGAGGCGGCCGTATTCTGCATTCTTAGCATTGAACTGCTGGAAATAGGGTGCATACTTACTGTTGTAATTGGTAAGGAAAGTGCTGGCATGTGCAAAGGCGGGATCGCCCTGCAGCGTTACCGCATCCGGATTAGAGGCGAATGCATTCCATTTGGCATCATCAAAGATCATTGTCTTGCTGAAGATGTCAGCCGCATACTTTTTATAAGTGGCTTCATCAGCAAGCGGCCCATAGGTGTTTTTCAATGTTCCATAAAAGCCTACGGGATGCTGTTCTTTGTCCACAACTTCATAAAACATACGGGTAACAGCCGCTACTATATTCTGATCGGAGGTTTTGTTTTCTCCTTTCAGGAAATTGGCCCGTTGTGCAGTGGCAGCCTCCATGGCTTTTTTAATATCGGCCTGGGTAGCTCCTGTTTTTACAATGGCTGCTTCGAGTTGCAGTAATGAACCGGCGAATGCAACGAGTGGAGAGCCGGCTATTCCTTCATTGATGTATTGACGGTGTTCAGCATAAGGCTTCCACGCATCGTATGCTTTGCCCCAATCGGCAAACAGTTTTTCATATTCATTTTTCCCTTTGGCCCAGGCATTGAATTTTTCTTCTGCTTTTATCTTTTGGCCATAGATGTCGTATTTCAGCAATTGTTTTGTTTCACCATCAAAGAATTTCCAGTAGTTGGCGATACCGGCATAAGAAGATGCCAATTGTAATTTAACGGCCGGGTCTTTCTTCATTTCTTCAAACATATATTTCAGCCTGGCATCCCTCAGTTTTACTAAAGTGGGATTGTTTACATCGGTGGCGAGTTTGATACCATAGGAGCTTTCATAGCGATTGGTGCCGCCGGGGTAGCCCCATATCATAGAGAAGTCGCCGTCTTTCAAAGGCTTTAAAGAAACAGGCAGGTACCATTTTGGTTTCAGCGGAATATTTTCGGTGCTGTATTTGGCAGGCTTGCCATTGGCAGCGGAATACACCCTGAACACAGAGAAGTCGCCGGTGTGGCGGGGCCATTCCCAGTTGTCTGTATCGCCGCCAAACTTACCTACGCTTTCGGGAGGTGTGCCTACCAGGCGCACATCTGTGTAACGCTGGTATACAAATGCCAGGAACTGGTTGCCTTTGAATAATGAGCTAACCCGTACTTCAATATTTTGTGTGGCATCACTCATTCTTTTATTGATGGCTGCGAGTACTGCAGCCTGGCGCTGCACTCTTTCTGTACCGGAGAGAGTGCCGAGGGAATCCATTACTTCTTTGGTTACATCATCTATGCGTAACAAGAACTGTACAGATAAGGTGGTGGGAATTTCTTCGCCTTTGTTCTTTGCATAAAAACCATCCTGCAGGTAGTTATGGTCCATAGTGCTGGCATTGGCAATGGCATCATAGCCGCAGTGATGGTTGGTAAAGATGAGGCCTTCATTGCTTACGATCTCGCCGGTGCAACCGCCACCAAAAATGATGATAGCATCTTTCAGCGAGGCTTTGTTGATGTTGTATAACTGGTCTTTGGTGAGTTTCAATCCTTTTTTCACCATATCATTATATACCTGCTGACCGAGCAGCAGCGGCAGCCACATACCTTCATCGGCGAGGGCTTTGCCAAGGAGTGAAACGGATAGTGCAATCGTTAATAAAAACTTCTTCATGTGTTAGATTTTTGAAGAGACAAACCTACTGTAAAAATCAGGGCGAGCCAAATGAGATAGATCAGGGGTGCTAGCTGGGGTTTGTTTGCGGTAAATGAGTATAAAAGACATAATAAAAGCCCAGAGGGGAGCTGCGGAGAAAACAAATACGGTATGTATTTGAGAGAAAAAAATGGCTGGTACAATACTGTGGCAGATGTTCTTTAAATTACAGCACCAAAAACTTTCTGCCTATGCGCCGATACTATGTAGTGCTGCTTGTTGTATTAGTTATTAATGCCTGCAGCAAAAAGGGTGGTACTGATAATCCACCTGCACCGACGGTACCGGGTTGTGCAGTGAATTCAGTACCCGTGAATGGGGCTGTTATTACGGGTCCAACTGTTACGCTGACCTGGACAGCCGTAGGCGGCGCTACCAGTTATGATATTTACCTGAGCACTTCTGCTGTTCCCACTTCTGTGATCGCCAATGCCACGGGTACGGGTTATACTTACACCCTGCCTGCGTCTTCTTCGAGCCAAACTTTTTACTGGTATGTGCAACCGAAGAACAGTGCTGGCGGCGCTGCGGGCTGCGCCACTACAGTTACTTCATTTATCACTTCTGTGATCTCTGCACCACCACCTTTTGGTTATTATGTGGTGGGTTATTTTCCATCGTACAGAAACCTGGCGGATGTGCCGGATGTAAAGTTCCGCATGACGAACGTGGTGGTATATTCTTTTTATAATGTAAACAGTACTGGTGGTTTATCTGCCCCTTCGGCACCGGCAGCATCGCTAAGCGCTGTAACTACCAAGGCAAGAGCGAATGGCGCTAAAGTATTTTTAGGCATCAATGATGGCAGTGGCGACGGGAAAACCTATTTTAAAAATATGGCTTCTACGGCGGCTGGCAGAAATACGTTCATCAAAGCCATTATGAATACAGTAAGAACGAATAACCTGGACGGCGTGGATATGGACTGGGAATTTCCCACTACCACGGATGGTACCGACCTGACCTTTACGGAACTGATGAAAGAACTGTCGGACTCCCTGCACCAGGGTGCCCGCTATTATTTATCCTGTGCTATTACTGCCGGTAAATATGCCGGTGGCATACGGGATGCTATCCGCAATGAGTTGTTTCCTTATGTTGATTTCTTCAACATCATGGCCTATGATGATTTTAATACTACGGTACCGTACCGCCATCACAGTGATTATGCGCTGGCGCAAACCTGTCTAAATTACTGGCTGAACACCCGCAGCATGCCGGCGGCCAAGTGTGTGCTTGGTGTGCCTGCTTATGGAAGACCTTCGGGCATTACCCAAAGCGGAACGGTATTAACGTATAAAACCATTCTGGCACAAGGTGGTAACCCGCTTTATGATTCGGCTACGGTGACAGCCGGTGCTTTTACCAATTATACCATTTACTACAATGGGCAATACACCGTAAAGAGAAAGGCGAAATTGGCCAAAGACATTGCGAACGGCGTCATGTTTTGGGAGCAATGGCAGGATGCAGCCGATGGTAACTCGCTGATGAAGGCGGCCTGTGATACAGTGGGAAGGGGATATTGATGGGCTTGTATCCTTCCTGGGTTTCCGGCAGGTAATGATGTGGCAGTATTTTTGACTACCTGAAAATGCTCTTTTGGCAAATGATTGATCAGGAGAGACTGCAAAAGGTTTCGCATTACAGATACCAGATAAATAAACTTACTTTATACTATGCCGGGATTTAACAACCAGATCAAACAGG